>JAUNRY010000134.1:0-492 GCA_030539475.1 Bacteroidia bacterium
TGAAAGGACGACTGGGCGAAAAGGCGATACATTTATGGCAAAAATAATAAGACATAACGATTTGGACGTCTATCGGATTTCTTTTGAAGCGGGAATGGAAGTTTATCGTATCAGTAAATCATTTCCGAAAGAAGAAACATATTCGCTGACTGATCAGATCAGGCGTTCTTCGCGTTCAGTTTCCGGAAATATAGCAGAAGCATGGCGCAAAAGAAGATACGAAAAAGCATTTATTGCCAAGCTTTCCGATGCTGAAGGTGAAGCCGCAGAAACGCAGGCTTGGCTTGAATATGCACTTGCTTGCGATTATATTGGTAAAGAAACTTTTCTTAAACTCAATGATCGATACGACCACATCATAGGAATACTTGTAAATATGATAAACAATCCCGAAAAATGGACACTATAGAATCTACATCTTCTCCCCGCCCTCTCTCCTCGTCGCCCCCGCGGCCCTTCGCCGAGTCTCCGCGTCGCCCCCCCGCCTCGTCG
>JAUNRY010000134.1:502-6163 GCA_030539475.1 Bacteroidia bacterium
GATCAATAACCCTAAACACTGGACAATATGACACATATTTCCCCCTCTCCCAGTCCCAAAATCGCCCTCTTCCCCGGCACTTTCGATCCCTTCACCATCGGGCACGAATCGCTGGTGCGCCGCGGATTGGAGTTGGTTGACGAAATTGTAATTTCCATCGGCGTAAACGAATCGAAAAAAACGTATTTTTCATTGGAAAAGCGCGTGGAACTGATTCGGGATTTATACAAAGACGACACGCGCGTGAAAGTATCGAGTTACGATTCGCTCACCATCGAGTTTGCCCGGGAGGTAGGAGCTAAGTTCATTTTGAGAGGGATACGATCGGTAAATGATTTCGAATACGAGAAAACCATCGCCGATATGAATCGAACCATTTCGGGAATAGAAACGTTTGTATTATTCACAGAGCCGGAATTTACCCACATCAGCTCCACGCACGTACGCGAACTGCTACGCTACGGACACGATGTGAGTAAGTTTATTCCGAAAGGAATGAGGTTATAAGAGCCAAGATAAAAGAACCAAGATATTAAGACAGGGATTGTCTCAACAGTGTATCCCGAAACCCCGTAACATCAATTAAAAATGATCAATAAAATAACATCCCTTGCCCTCGTACTTTTAACTGTTTCGTCATTATTGCATGCCCAACCCCGCATTTCTCCCGACGGAGTAAAGTTGGATAGAACCCTGCAAATGATAAACGGCCTTTACGTGGACGATGTGGAAACCTCGAAACTCGCGGAAACCGCCATACGAGCCATGTTGCGCGAACTCGACCCGCATTCTTCCTACCTCAACAAAGAGGAAGTGAAAGCCATGAACGAGCCGCTTCAAGGCAATTTCGACGGCATAGGCATATCGTTCAACATGCTTACCGATACGCTTTACGTGATGGAAGTCATTGCCGGCGGCCCGTCGCAAAAAGTGGGCATATTGCCCGGCGATAAAATTATTTACGTGAACGATTCGCTCATTGCCGGCGTAAACATGAACAACCAAGACGTGGTGTCTATGTTGCGCGGGCCCAAAGGAACCACCGTAAACGTTAGGATCCTGCGCCGGGGAACGCCCGAGCTGCTGGACTTCAAGATTGTGCGCGACAAAATACCCATTTACAGCATCGACGCCACGTATATGGTAAACAAAAATACCGGTTATATTCGCCTGAGCCGTTTCGGAATCACATCCACCGAAGAGTTCCTGAAAGCCGAGAAAGAGCTGAAAGCCCAAGGAATGAAGAACCTGATTCTCGACCTGACCGGAAACGGCGGCGGAATCCTGCAAACGGCGTCCGATATTGCAGATGAGTTTCTGGGCGCCGGAAAACTGGTGGTGTATACCGAGGGTAAAAACCAGCCTCGGTATGAATTAAACACCACTTCGAAAGGCAATTTCGAAACCGGAAACCTGGTTGTGCTGGTAGATGAAGGCTCCGCCTCGGCCAGCGAGATTGTGGCGGGAGCCATTCAGGATTGGGACAGGGGCATAGTGGTGGGCCGGCGCACATTTGGCAAAGGATTGGTGCAGCGCCAACTCCCGCTTCCCGACGGCACGATGATGCGCCTGACCGTTGCCCGCTACTACACGCCCACGGGGCGAAGCATTCAAAAGCCGTACGAGGAGGGCAATATAGAAGCATACAACCGCGACTTCTTCAACCGCATGGAGCACGGCGAAATGCTGCATGCCGACAGCATCCATTTCCCCGACTCGCTCAAATACACCACGCTCCTTAACAAACGCACGGTTTACGGCGGCGGCGGAATTATGCCCGATTATTTTGTGCCCATCGATACCAACACCGTAACCGATTTGCACCGCAACCTCATTGCCCGGGGCGTTATAAACCGGCTCACCATTGCCGAGGTGGACAATAACCGCGCAAGCTTGCTGAAATCGTACCCAACGGTAGAAAGATTTAAATCGGACTATCAAATTCCCGAATCGATGATAAACCGCATGAAAGAACTGGCCAGCGAAGAAAAAATGGAGTGGAAAGACGATGAGTTCGAGAAATCGCGGCAGTTCATGAGCGTGCAGCTAAAAGCGCTGATGGCCAGAGACCTGTACGACACATCGGCTTACTTTGTCATCATCAACGACGAAATTGACATATTCAAGGAAGGATTGCGAATTATTAATAACACTAAAGTGTATAATGATCTCTTAAAGGGGATTGGCAGTAATGTAAATTGATGAAAACTGACCTTGTCTATTGATCTAAAAGTCTTTCAGTCTATCTTGCTCTTTGCTCTTTATTCTATTGTCTAATTTAAATATAAAATCGAAGAAAAAATGAAAATCAAAAATTTATTAAGTATTGCATTGCTTATGACTGTGTTATTTGCATCTTGTGAGCCTGCTGCCAAGCACAATGTGTTGACGGAGGCCGAAAAATCGGAAGGCTGGGAACTCCTTTTCGATGGAACAACCCTGAACGGTTGGCGTGATTACAACGGCGAAAGCCTCACCGCACCCTGGTTTGCCCAAGACGGCATGATACAGGCCAAGGGCGAAGGCGCCGATGAGCACGGCTACATTGTAACCGATAAAATTTACGAAAACTTTGAAATGGTGTGGGATTGGAAAATTGCCGACGGCGGAAACAGCGGCGTGCTCTACCACGTGGTGGAAAATCCTAAGTTTGCCGTGCCGTATGTTACCGGCCCCGAATACCAGCTTATCGACGATCAGGGTTTCCCCGAACCGCTCGAAGACTGGCAAAAAACGGCTGCCAACTACGCCATGCACGTGGGCGACCCCGATAAACTTATCATCAAACCCGCCGGAGAGTGGAACACCTCGAAAATAGTTTTCGACAACGGGCACGTGGAGCATTGGCTCAACGGCGAAAAAGTAATCGAATTTGAGGCGTGGAGCGAAGATTGGTTCGAACGCAAAAACGACGGGAAATGGGAAAACGCGCCCGAGTACGGACTGGCGCGCAAAGGCGTTATCTGTTTGCAAGACCACGGATCGGCCGCTTGGTTCCGCAACGTGAAAATAAGGGAACTTCCGCGCAAAACCAAGGAAGTAAACCTCTTTAACGGAACCGACCTGCACGGATGGGAAGTTTACGGAACCGAACTCTGGTACGTTCAAGACGGATTGCTGGTGTGCGAAAGCGGCCCCGATAAACAATACGGATACCTGGCCACACGCGAGTATTACGACGATTTCGACCTCTCGCTTGAGTTTAAACAAGAAGCCGACGGAAATTCGGGCGTGTTTATTCGTTCGTTCGTGGAACCGGGCGCTATCGTAAACGGATGGCAGGTGGAAGTGGCTCCCAAAGGAAACGATACCGGCGGTATTTATGAGTCCTACGGCCGCGGATGGCTCGTGCAAATTCCCGATGAAAAAGAAAACATCCTGAAAGAAGGCGACTGGAACACCTTGCGCATTGTGGTGAAAGGCGATAACGTGAAAACGTACCTCAACGGTGAAGAAATGGTGGATTTAACCGACGAGAAAATCGGCAACGCCCAGGGGCGCATCGCCCTGCAAATCCACGATGGCGGCGGCATCAAAGTGCTTTGGAGAAACTTGAAGTTGCAAACGTTGTAACGCCTGTATCACGTAGGACATAATAAAAACCATCCCGGTTGGGGGATGGTTTTTTGTTTTTTTGCTTCTTCGCTGGTGGGCGCACATTTCACAGAAGTGCGTGAGCAGGGGATTGGTGCTAACAAAGTAAACTTTTAATATAATTTCATTCTCCTTTCACAATCTCAATAGCTCTTTCCAACGGTTCATCTATTCCTTTTTTTATCCCTTCTATTGTGGGTTTTATTTCTTCATCAATTTTAATTCCGGCACGTTGCATGCAAGTTCCGTCAGGGTAATATAGGCCTATTCCTGTTACATATGTCGTTAGTCCACCGGGAAGAGGGAACGAAAATACAGCTCCGTTAGCACCGGCTGTTGTACTTCCAATGATGGTAACCCGTGGAGCAAGATAGTAGAAAAACGTATGGTCTTCCGCTTGACTCCGTGTGTATTCATTTACCATAACCACAACTTCATATGGATAGCTCCCAGGTTCTACGGTTCTTGGTAACGGACGTTTGGAGCCTTTCAAAAAATATCCAGGAAAGGAAATATTACCGAAACTTTGTCTGCAATAATAACCCCAATTTTTCATTAAATAGGGTGCGATACTCATAGCATTATAATCAGACGGATAGCAGCGTAAGTCGATAATCAGACCCTTTGTTTTGGACATGATACGAGTTACTTCACTCTCTCGCTCCTCCGGTTTGCAACTCGAAGGTAAAATGTAGCCGACGGAGTCCTGTAGTATATTATAACCTGCCACGTCGGGTTTTGGGTTAGAGTAATTTGGCCTTTTTAATTGTACTAAGTCGTAGGTTAATACGTTTTTTTTAACGGACTTGCCATCTTGTAAAAAATTTAACGAGAGAACGGAGTCGTTAGTCTGTAATATATTTATGGCAATTCCTCTTAATTTTACCTCATAATTTGAAGCCGGCGTATATGGAAGTAATCGTTCAACAACCTTTTCGACCTTTTCACCGTTGATGGTTGTAATAATGTCTCCAATCGAAATTTCCTTTTCTATGCCGACAGAATCGCTTAAAAACGATGTTACAACCAATTTGTTTTCAATAAATTTTGTTTCAAACGGAACTTTGCGGCGTCCGTGAATTTCAAAATAACTTTCAATATCTTTGTAGCTGATGCCTCCATGTGAATCGTCAATTTTTGCACTAAGTTTCAGGCAAGCAAGGGTGTATTCTTTTTGATTTTCCGCACAAACAAAATCGGGTAACATTTCCGGTAAAACCTCCGACCATTTCGTGTCGCATAGTTCGCGGTAAGGGAAAAAATAATTCACAATATTCCAATATCGAAACAAAGCCAAAATACGATAGGTTAAATCGGGAAATGCCATATCTTCGTAAGCCGGTTCATTGGTTATGGTTATAAATGGTTCATTTGAAGCACGTTGATAGTTTAATTTAATATAGTGATTTTCTTTGATTTTCGCATTGTCCAAAATAGATTGTAGTTTATCTATCGTATTTTGATTAAAATATTCCGCATTGAAGAGTTCTCCATAGTCAGCCTTCACAACCACTTTTGACAAGGAAATTGTATCTTTCTCTGCAACAGAGACTTCAGGTAAATGATTTACCCAATTATTCAGGATGGTTTTCCAATCATCCTCCTTTTTAGCCTCCATAACAGCAGGAAGGATGTTTATCAATTCCGCGTCCCAATCTAATTTTCCTTCAGCAACAGTTGGGTGATGGTATTTAAGGAAACCCCAAAGTTGCCCCAATGCCACGAGTGATTTCTCATTTTCTTTTGTCAAACAGTTTTTTGTGGTACTTGAGGTATAATTGCAAGAGAGTAACATAAATAGGAAGAGAGAGAAGAGTAATTGTTTCATCCGTTTCAGTATTATAGTTATATGTTGTATTTTTGAATTAGAACCTCGCTGATGCACTTTATATAAACCAAGTATAACAGGTAATTATTTTTCGCTATCGCAACCCGCTCTCGCTGAACGGGACACGAGGTTTTTAACCTCGTGCAACGAAGGCGCAGCCTTCGTCTCCCGGCGTGTGGCTCCCCACCCGGGTTTTTGGCCTCAACGGTTTATCGTTGCACCCCAAAGGTACAACTTTC
>JAUNRY010000135.1 GCA_030539475.1 Bacteroidia bacterium
TCGGGAAGCTCAGGCATTGGGCATTGACACGGTTCCCACTTTTTTGTTCGACCGGAAAAGAGCGATTGTAGGTTCGGAACCGCCGCAGGTTTTTCTGGACAATTTGAACAAGGCCTACGAAAGCCGGCAAAAAGGAGAAGAAGCCAACGAAAGCAGGGAAGTGAAGAAAGGAAAATCGTGCAACGCTGAGGGGATGTGTGAGATATAGAGCAGAAAATAACAAAGACAGATAGAGAAGAGACAAAAGAATGGAATTTTTACAAATAAACGAAACCGACAAATACCGTTGGGACAAAGTTTGGGAGTTGTATGAACAGAGTTTTCCTCTCGCCGAAAGGCGAAAAATGAACGATCACCTCCGCGCATGTTCCGATGCACAATTTTTCCCGTTATCGGCCTGGGAAGCAGGAGAGCTGATAGGGTTGCTTTTTTATTGGGAGTGGGATTCGTATCGTTACCTGGAGTACCTGGCCGTAAATCCCAGATTACGCGGGCACGGATTCGGTTCGCAAATACTTCACCACCTGCGCGACTCCGATCACACGATTATTCTGGAAATAGATCCCCTTATTAACGAACTATCGGTAAGACGGTTGCAGTTTTACGAAAGAGCCGGCTTCACACTTACTCCTTATCGCTTTATGCACCTGCCGTACCGGCTGGAGTCGCAATCGCAGGAACTGCTCATTCTGAGTTACCCCAAAATGATTACAAAAGAGCAACACAACGATTTCCTGAAATTTATTGGCGAGCGGGTTATTCTTTATTGCGAAGGTTATCCGTTTGGGTAACCGCATTACGGATTCAACACCGACTGCAACAAGCGGAGGGTTTGATTCAATATTTTTTCTTCTCTCTTAGAATCGGCGTTCATGGGATAGATAATGACGTGCACTTTGCCATCATCCAATAATTTAACGTATCCGCCCACTCCCCACGACATTATCCGGCTGTCGGTCCTGAACTTCACCACCCGAGCTTCCTTGTCGGAATAAGAAACAATGAAATTCCTGTCTATCTTTTGCAGCATTTCCGCGTAAGGCTTCGAGGATCGGGCTTTGAAAGTGAGGGTTGCATTTTTATGTCCGGAAAAAGCGGGAGGTTCCGGATTCTCCGACTCCATATAATCCAATCTCCTGTAAAAAAGCCAGGTAAGAGCCGCCGGAGGCAAAACTCCCGCAATAAAAAACACGAGCAACAACTGCCAAAATTGAATTCGAATGCCCCAAAACAGGCTGATAATAGCAATAACGGTGATGTAAAAAATCAGAAAAATAGACATCCAGGTAAGGAATAGTTTTGTTGTAAACTTCATAGCTTGTTCGAGTTTTAAACGCGTTGTCAGCGCAATTCGGGTATAATAATTTCCGTAGTAATATCAATATTTTTGAATCCCATTTCTTGCAAGAGCGATTTTACAGCCAACTCCGCCTGACGGCCGGCATCGTTCATAATTCCCTGATTCAGGGCATCTTTCCTCATCGTTTCTTTTTCTTTCATCAAGGCGGTGTTGTAATCCGATATTTTTATGGGATTGAAAGCGTTTTCACTTTCGTTGTACACTTTTATGCTGTTTTCATCAATAACAATATCGAAAATTTGCGGTCGCGGCATGGAAACATGCACATTTTCGCCGTGTATGTTGAGTTTTATCCGGCTGAAATCTACGCCTGCCTTTAAGTATCCGTTGTATTTCAGCAGAAAATATTTATCGGTAAGCGGAACGCTGATGTTTAAAATCTTGAAATTATCTTTGTATCCGATAACGCCCGTGTAATTGTATTTAACCGTAGCAAGCTCCTGAATGTGAATAATTTTACTCAACACCGTGGAGGAGTCGTATCCACTTTCCCTGCTAGTATTTATTTTATTCATAACGAGCAAAACGGCCAGAACAACCGTGGTGCACAAAAAAAAGACAGTAGAATAACTTGTTTTTTTCAATGATTAACTCTCCTTTTGTTTTATCGGAATTTTCTTGAATTACGTTTTATGAGATACAGCCACAACAAATAAACTACCAAAAGAGAACCGAGCACTATGAGAATGGTTTGCCAATAACTCACCACAAATTTAACGATAATTACCACCACGAAAATGCCCAACGCGATGGCTAAAACCTGCCAGAGCAGGGTTGTTTTTTTCTTCTTTCTTGTTGGTAATCGTCGCCGGATTTTTCTTCGGGAAACGTGGAAAATACAACTTCTTTTTCGGTTTCGATTGATTCATCCGCCGTTAAGGGAAATTCCTCCGCCACCGTTTCGCCAACGAGCAATTCTTCTTCAATAAGAGATTGATTTTCATTTATAACCTCTTCGGGTATTTCTTCAATCGCGGGCTCCGGCTCCGCGGCAGGCGGCGGTGTGATGATAGGGATTACTTCCGGAATCTGATTGGACGGGGAGGTTGAGGTTGAATCCGACGGCATTTTTCCGTCGCGGCTAATGATGGAATCCACACGTCGGGAAGCGCGCGAAGCATCGAAATCATTGTCGCGAACCATTTCTATCAGTTCCGTTTCAATTTCGGGATATTTAGTCATCAATGTTTTGCAAGCCTCCGCGAAATCGTTGAATCGCTGAATCTTACTCAACCTAAATTTCATTTCTTCCGGATTTCCAGATGAAATTTCCAGAATTTTATCGGCAACAGCAATTTTTAATCGTTCCATACATTTACTATAAGTAATTGATAAAAATTATTCAACGAACTTACTTTATTTCACAAAAATAGTAATTTTAACGGTTTGGGAATAATTTTTCAGGGGTATTTTCATCAGCTTTGTTCAATAGCTGCGTTGGTTCGTTCCATTCCGGATAAATTGACAGAGCTCAACACACAACCGTAGCCAACGCCTGCTTGATATCTTCCAACAGAAAATCCGCGCTCTCCAACCCTACCGATAGGCGGATGGTTTTTGAACTTACATTCATTTCGTCTCGCTGGCTTTGGGAAAAATTTCCGTAAATGGTGCTGGCGGGGTGAATGGCAAGGCTCTTGTTGTCGAACAGATTTGTGGCGCGGCGAATGCTTTTCAGCTTGTCCAGAAATTGAAAACACGCTTCTTTCGACTCCAGATTAAACGTGAGCATAGCCCCCGGCGTTTTGCCGAACTGGCGGCAACTTAGTTCGAAAAACGGATTATCGGGCAATCCGGTATAATTCACCGATTCTATACCCGGCAGGGTTTGCAAACGTTTTGCCAGTTGCAGACAGGTTTGGCTCTGTTTTTCGTAGCGCAAGTGCATTGTTTCCAGCCCCATGGTTTGCAGGTAAGCCGTTCGGGGATCCATATATGCGCCGAAATTCCGGTGAATTTCTTTGCGCAATTTGTAGTGGAACGCGCAATTTCCGTGCTCTTTCGCCAGCGGGTTGAGCCTTCTGTTTTTTGCCCAGTCAAACGCGGCGTAATCGATTATGAGCCCGCCAATGCTCGTTGCTCCGCCCGATATGTATTTTGTGCCGGACACCACTTCGATATCAACTCCGAAGTTTTTGGCGCTAAAAGCAGAAAAGGAAATAAGGGTGGTATCGGCAATCACCGGCACGTGTTTTTCCCGCGCGATAGCGCTTACGGATTTGAGGTCAACCACTTCCATCTGCGGATTGGTTATGATTTCCAGAAATATCGCGCACGTGTTGTCATCGATGTTGTCGCGGATATCTTTTTCGTTAGTCAGATCGCAGAACCTCACTTCCACGTCAAAAGCCTTCAATGTATTGGCAAAGAACGAGTAGGTGTTTCCGAATAAATAATTGGAAGTGATTATGTTTGCCCCACTCCAGGCAATAGACATAAACACGTTGCTTATGGCAGCCATGCCGGAGTTGAGCGCCGTTACGCCAAAAGCGCCGGAGATCTGCTTCACGCGCTCTTCAAAATACTGAACCGTGGGGTTCGATATGCGCGAATAGGTGTGTTCTGTGGTTTGCCCGCAAAAGGCGGCTTCCATGTCGGCGGCGCTTTTAAATTCGTATGCCGCGGCATTGTAAACGGGCATGGAAAGCGACCCGTACGCATCCGGTTTGGGATAGGGCGTATTTAGCAATTGATCTTCGTAATCCGGCTTATTCATCTTTAAATAATAATTTCAGGTTACAAAGATATAAAAATGACGGAAGATACAAGGGATGTGGCGACAAGAGACGCGTTATTCCAGACCTTCTGTTTTGAGCAAAAAACGGTATGTTTGAAATAACTTTGGTCGGCAGACAATTCGGTGGGCAGACAGCCGAAGTGCAACGCCATAGCCGCCACATGGTGCGAGTAGTTCTCAGAGGTTTGTTGGTCGGAAAGGTAGCGTAAACTAAACTGTGTCAGGTTTTATTTTCTAATCAAACTCCGTTCCTATTTCTTATCAATGGGTAATGCTTTGTTCGGAGTTTTGTTGGTCAAAAACGGTTAGGGGTCAATCCCCTAATCGTTTTTTTCTTGTCAATGGTACAACGCGATGTCCATCGTTTGTTGGTCGGGGCAAATTTACAAATAAAATTGTAATTTTCATCTAATCAAAAGAGCCTAAATCTCTCGGGGAATTTAATTGCCAATTGCTGAGCGGTTTGTCCCCAGTTTGAAAGCGGCATTGTCCATTTCTTTCGGATGTTTCGATAGGCAAGATAAACCAACTTTTCCAATGCCGTATCGTTTGGGAAAACGCCCTTGTTTTTAGTTACTTTGCGTATCTGACGGTGGTATCCCTCGACCGTGTTGGTGGTGTAAATGATGCGTCGGATAGCATCCGAAAACCCGAAGTAAGCCGAGAGTTTATGCCAATTATCACGCCAGGATTTTATGACGATGGGATAATCTTCGCCCCATTTGAGTTCGAGATTATCCAACTCATCTTCTGCTTTTTCGAGGCTGACGGCTTGATAAACCTGTTTGAGGTCTTTCAAAAACGCTTTCTGATTTTTGCTTGCCACGTATTTGACCGAATTGCGTATCTGGTGTACAATACAGCTTTGTACGATGGCCTCGGGGAAAACGCTTAAAATGGCGTCTGAAAAACCGCTCAAGTTATCCGTACAGGCTATCAGGATGTCTTTTACGCCACGAGACTGTAAATCGGTTAGCACCGAAAGCCAAAAGTTTGCTCCCTCACTCTTGGAGATATACATACCCAGCAAATCTTTATAGCCGTTGGCATCTACCCCCAGCACGTTGTAAACGGCACGTGTTACGGGACGGTTCTTTTCATCCATTACCTTGTAGTGAATAGCATCCATCCAAACGATGGGATAAACCGCATCCAGCGAACGGCTGCGCCACGACTGGAGTTCCGGCAGTACACGGTCGGTTATGGAGCTGATGGTGTCTGCCGATACGCGGTTGCCTAAGTTTTCTTCCATCCAGTCGCTTATCTCGCGTGTACTGTTGCCTAAGGCGTACAAACCGATAATCCGGTCGGAAACACTGTCCGCCAAAATACGCTCACGTTTTTTTATGAACTCAGGCTCAAAACGAGAATCGCGGTCGCGGGGCGTATGTACGGTTACTTCGCCCATGCCGGTTTGAACCTGTTTGCTGGTGTAGCCGTTGCGACGATTGCCCAAAGAACGTTCCTCCGGATCCATGTGGGCATCCATTTCGCCTTCCAAAGCGGCATTGAGCAGTTTTTCCAAAAGAGGGGCAAAAGCGCCTCCTTTGCCTAATAACGGTTTGCCGGATTTTAATTGTTCCAGCGCTAAGGCTTCCATAGCCTTGTAATCAAAATTTTCCATAAAGCTAATTTCTGTGTAAATGTAATAATTTTTTTTGTTTACTTCATTTGACACAGTTTAGTTTACAGTCTCGCCTCTTGCTTTTTCTTATCTGCCATTAATTACTTTGTTCTTCTTGTTTGTCGTGGTTTCGCTACACTGACCGCTAACGGTTTCGGGCTTTGCGTTCGGGCGGGTTTCGGAGCACAAAGTTTCAATTTATTACTAAAGTTCATTAGACGTACTAAGCTCAAAATTTGCACGTCAGCCCGCCTGACGCAAAACCCGTGTTATAGGGCGTTTTTCTTTCTGTTGTCGTCATTTTAGAATCTTTTCAATTGAAGGTTCGTCAACTCTTATCCATCTCAATATTTCCTTTGCTCTCGTTTTATCTTTCTTTATGGCTCTGTCAAACTCGTCCATTAGTCCGCTTTCCCAAAG
>JAUNRY010000136.1 GCA_030539475.1 Bacteroidia bacterium
CTTTCATTTTACATTTGAAATTATCAGTTCACAAGGATATTTCTATCCTTGCGAACTAAATATTTAATTTAATCTTTTCCTAATTGATAACAGAAGGTTGCTGCTCAACACATATATCCAACGGCTATTGCTCTTGCAGTACCGATACCGCCGCCATTTGTTTGTTCCAATTCGGCAATATCCATTGCTCGGAAATTGGGGGTAGTTGATGTTATTTTCATTTTATTTACTATTTAATGATGGTTCCAACAAAAAAACCTGCTTTATAAATTAATAACAATGTTATAACTGAAAGAGCAATAAGGAGTAGTGTTTTTGTAATTTTTGATAATTCTTTGTCTTGCATAATTTATTATTTTAATGTTGGTATCTTGCTAATTGTTGAAGTTTTTATAAACGCCCCAGAAGAAAACCGCGGGGCCAATCATTAATCTTGAGGCGAACAATCCTGAAACTAATAAAAGCCACTCCTTTTAGGCGGAGCCATCGTCTCCCGTTATTTGCTGCTCAAAGATACTTCCACACGGTTATTCTGCCCAAACAACTGTTTTATGAATTTCTGCACGTCAGGTGCCGAAAGTTCGTTTACGCGTTTCACGTAATCTTTTTCCAAATCAACGCCGTGCACGTAATATTGCCACGTGTTGTTAAGAGCGTAAGCATTCTCTTTCAGGTTATCGGTGTGCTGTTTCAACATATATTCTTTTACCTTGTTAAGCATTTCGGCATTGGGCCCGTTTTGTTGCAAATTGGTAACCACTTTGTTCATTACCTCCACTAACTCGGTACGACGTGCCGGGTCGGTATCGAATTGAAACTGCATGGTAAAACCCTCCTTCGGTAGTTTTTCTGCTTCGGAATGCACGCGTACACCGTAAGTTCCGCCTTGTTCTTCGCGCACCTTATCAATAAACTCCATTTGGAAAAGCTGCTTCAATACATCCAACAGGAAAATATTTTCAGCCGTGTATGCCATATCGCCCGTGTAAACAATGGCAGTTGTGGCTTTTGGCGTTTCGAGCGGAAGGGTAAAATGGTTGTTGTATATTCCTTTTCGGGTGGGAATTTCTCTGACTTTCACGTCGCTTCTCTTTCCGGGAAGCGATGCAATGTACTGTTCCACCATCGGTTTTAACTGTTCGGGCAATACGTTTCCAACAAACGTGAACGTGAAGTTTCCGGCATTGGCGAAACGTGCAGCGTAGAGTTCCAACAATGTATCGTAATTGGCGGCTTCAATTTCCTGAACAGTGGGGATTGAAAAACGGGGATTGTTCAAATACATAGTGCTCATCAGCGAATCGTTGAACACAAACTCCGGATTGGCGGCAAGTGTGGGTAAAACGCCTTTCAAACGTGCGGCAAGCGATTGATAAGCAGCTTCGTCTTTACGAACACCGGTAAAGTTAAGATAAATCAACTGCATCAGTGTTTCCAGGTCTTTCACGTTGCTTTTACCGCTTATCTGCTCGTTGAACGGACTTACATTAAACTTAACTTCTGCATTTTTGCCGGAGAGATTCTTCCGTAAGTCAGTAGCGCTGAATTTTCCCAATCCGCCAACGGAAGCCATATCGTCCATTAATTTAACTTCGGCAATGTACTTGTCGTTAATCGCCGTACTTCCACCGAGGGCAAAGCCGTTCATCAGAATTTCGTCTTGCTTGAAATCGGTGGTTTTCACAATCACTTTCGCACCGTTGCTAAGTGTCCACACAGTTGTGCCTTTAGCCGCATCGGTTTCTTCTTTAATAATGTTGCCTTTGGCGGGAAGTGCAGCCAATAGCGGTTCGGTTACGGTGTTGTCTTCGTAGGCGGCAAGTTCCTCTTTGTCGGTAGTGCGTATTATCTCAAGAATCTTTGCTTCGGAAGGATAGGTGTCTTTTTCCTTTTCAACGCCCATAAGTACAACCACACGGTTTTTATCGGTAATAAATTGCTGCATCATTTGGTTGATTGCTGCCACGGGAATGTGCGGAACAAGTTGGGTGAGTGTGTTGTAGTTGTCTTCGATAGACGGAATGGGTTCGTTCTTAAGAAAATGTTGAACGTATTGATTTACATAGAAAGCGTTTTGTTGTTTTTCACGCTCGTTGTAAAGCTTCTCCAGGTTGCTCAGGTAGTTGGCTTTTGCGCGCTCAAACTCACCTTCGGTAAAACCAAAATCGTGAGCCCGTTTTACTTCGCGCATGAGAGTGGCAATGGTAGTTTCAACATTACCGGGTTTAGCCACCCCAATAACTTGCAAAGCGTCTTTTGTTCCCACGCCAAAATAAGTGCCGTTCATTGTGGTAGCAAAAGCAAAAGGAACGTCGGGTTTTTGCATCATTTCATCGAAACGTTCTTTGAGCATTTGTTCAATCATTTGAGTGGCATAATTGTAAACAAGATAGTCCATTGTGGTTTTTCCCTCGTTGGGTATCTGATTGCGTTTATAAGCAATCATGATATTGTTCATCGGCAATTCTCTATCGGTAGCAATGGCGATGATGGGTTCGTCGTTATCGGGAATTTGCTCGTAAACCCGCTCTGCCGCATTTTCGGGCATGGCGATGGATGAGAACACGGTTTTTATCTGCTGCTCAATATCATCGGCGTTGATGTCGCCCACCACGATAATTCCCTGCAAGTCCGGCCGATACCATTTGTGGTAATAGTCTCGTAGCACCTGCGGCTCAAAGTTGTCAATCACGTCCATTGTACCGATAGGTAACCTGTAAGCATATTTGCTGTCTTTAAAAATGGCAGGAGCAATTTTTTCTATTACGCGCATTTGGGCGTTTTGTCCGGTGCGCCACTCTTCATGGATTACCTTCCGCTCTTTGTCTATCTCTTTTTCGCGAAGCAATAAGGCGTTTGACCAATCGTGGAGGATGAGAAGGCTGTTTTCAATGGCTCCGGGCGTGGTTACCGGAACATCGTTGATGTTGTAAATGGTCTCGTCCATACCTGTCATGGCGTTGAGGTTGGCGCCGAATTTCACGCCAATGGTTTCGAGATAGGAAATCATATTTTTACCGTTTTCTCCGGCCGGAAAGTTTTTGGAACCGTTAAATGCCATGTGTTCCAAAAAGTGAGCAAGCCCGCGTTGATTATCTTCTTCCAGAATGGAACCGACTTTTTGAACGATGTAGAAATTAGCACGGTTTTCGGGCAATTTGTTTTCGCGGATATAATACGTTAATCCGTTTTCGAGTTTGCCTATCTTTACTTTACCGTCCACAGGAATGGGCGGCATTTTTTGTGCTTGCATAGCAATTGTACTTGACATAAGTACAGCAAGCAAAAAGATGTGTTTAAATAACTTTTTCATTTGACTGATTATTTATAATTAAATTTTAGTCAAATGTAGAACATGTTTTTGAGGTGGTATGTTAACGCAATGTTATATAACGTAAGATTAACACAGTAAGGCTATTCATTGTGTTTCATTAAAGGTGTCAACCGAATTATTCCGAAAACTTCCTCAAATGCTCAATAACTTCCTCGTTATTATCATACAATCCCAAATTAAGATTCATTAAATCTCCACGCTCCGACATTTGTTGAATGATGGGGAAAATGGGGCGGTCTTTTGTCCAAAATTCGATATTCAGGAAAATCATGGGGCTCGCGTAGCCATAAGACTCGTAGTGGTTTTGCGCCAAATCCTGAAACACTTCCTGCATTGTTCCGGCGCTGCCGGGCGTGAAAATTACGCCGCCTTTGGCTATGGCGAGCAGGCCTTCTTCGCGAACGCTATTCTCGAAATACTTGGCAATTTTGGTGGCAAACGGCGTAGGTAGTTCGTGGCCGTAATGCCACGTGGGGATTCCCAGGCTGTCGAATTGCGGTTCGGGAAACTGCTCCATCACTTCGAATGCCGACGACAGCCAGTTATCATCCGAATATACCGGAGCGGCGCTCAAAATATCAATGGCCTGGTGTAATTCGGCTTCGCTTCTTCCGGCCATCCACGCACCCACGTGCGTGGCTTCCATGGCGCCCGGCCCGCCCCCCGATAGCATGAGATAACCCGATTCCGTGAGCGATTTCGCTAACGAAGCAACCTTAACATACATTTCATCGGTACGTTTTATTTTGTGTCCGCCCATAATTGCCACGAGATTCCGCTCATTGTATTGAGATATGTATTCGTGCAGCGAGTCGGTGATGGAATGGTCGTGCAACCGTTGTGCCAGCGTGTCTTTTATCGATAATTCTTCGTGAGATTTCTGGTAGTAATCGTAAACAATTTTATCGAGGGTTTTCAGGTAGGTTTCCGGTTCGTGGCGGTTGAAGCCGTTGTAGAGTGTTTTTTTGTTGTACAATTGGTTGGGGTAGGTGTTGAACGGAACATCCAGCGCCGGAAAAATAAAGTTTTCGGGAAGCAGGTGATGCAACAGATCATCAGACATGGAGCATCCCAAGAACAGGCATTTGGAAAATGTGATGTTGAGCATCAACGATTCAATTTCAGTTAAATCGAGCGATTGAACGGCAATTTCTTCGACGTGCGAAACAGTCAGAAAATCTTTTAGTGAGGAGGTGGATTCGAATTTTTGCATAAGTAAATTTATTGTTACGTAAACAACGCCTTCTTCGCCCAAATTGTTTGGGTGATTCCCCGAACGGATAAATACAGAATAAATGCCAGCCACAAGCCGTTATTTCCCATTATGGGCGTGGCAAGGTAGTAGCAAGCGAAAAAAACAATTGCCGAAAACACCATCGCGTTGCGCATTTCTTTTGAGGCGGTTGCACCAATAAAAATACCGTCCCAAAGAAAGGCGGCAAAGCCGGTTATGGGAATTAGTACCGTCCAGAAAAGGAACGATTTGGTTGTTTCAATTACGGCGTTGTCGTTGGTGAGAATTTGCAGAATCTGATTCGGGAAAAACAGGTAAATCACTACCGATACGGCACTCACAATAAATCCCCAAAAGAACAGCCTTTTCAGCATATGCCTCAGCAAGAGTTTATTGTTTGCTCCAACGTATCTTCCGGTAAGCGCTTCTCCGGCATAGGCAAATCCGTCCATAAAATAGGAAAAAAGCATGAAGAACTGCATCAGCAACGCGTTGGCAGCCAAAATCATATCGCCCATGCCCGATGACACAAACGTGAAAAACGTGGTTACCAGTGTCAGCAGAAACGTGCGCACAAAAACATCGCCATTCACTTTGAAAAAAGAGCGGATGGCAGCCGCGTCAAAAATAGTTGCCTTTACAATGTATTTTCTCAATCTTCCGTAAAATCTGTTCCACATCAGAATACAAATCAGAAACGTTATCACTTGCGAAAGCATCGTTCCCAGCGCTATTCCTTCTACTTTCATCCGGAACCCGAAAACAAAAGTAAAACTCAGCACAATATTCAGCAAGTTGTTGATAATGGCAATAGTCATAGGCGTTTTTGCATTCTGCATCCCGATAAAAAATCCTTTAAACGCGTACGTGCCAAGCACCGCCGGCGCTGCCCAAACACAAATTCTGAAATAAGTTTCTACGGCGGCTTTGCTTTCGGCGCCCGATTTTATCAGGCTTAACGCGAACTTCCCGATAGGATATTGCAACAACACAATGAGCAATCCAATTCCCAAACCCACCAGGAGCGACCGAATGAGCACGTTCATGGCTTCCGTGAAATCGCGCGCGCCGTAAGCCTGCGCGGCAAATCCGCTCGAACTCATCCGGATA
Source organism: Bacteroidia bacterium (assembly GCA_030539475.1). Classification (GTDB taxonomy): domain Bacteria; phylum Bacteroidota; class Bacteroidia; order Bacteroidales; family Dysgonomonadaceae; genus Petrimonas. Next base: position 5,679 of record JAUNRY010000136.1, read on the forward strand.
AAACCGAAATTCCAATAAATCATATTAAAAATATTGGCTCCCAGTGCAATAGCGCCAATGTAAACTGCCGAGCCCAAGTGTCCCGCAATGGCAATATCTATCATGCCAAGCAGCGGAACCGTAATGTTTGTAATTATATTGGGAACGGCCAGCCGAAAAATTCTTTTGTCCATGGCTGCAAAAATACTACAAAACATTGACACAGGCCAAAAACAAATCAGCTACAAAAAATATTTTGTGAAAATAAAAAAGAAAACTCCTTTATCAATATCTACCTTTTTTGTATCTTTGTCTAATTAAATTCAAAAGCCAATAAGCAATTCACTTTATTGCAATCAATAACACAAAATATATGGATAAAATTCAGGAACTCACCTCCAAAATTTATTCGGAAGGGGTAGAAAAAGGAAGAGAAGAAGCCGAGAAAATCATTGCCGAAGCAAAAGCGCAACGCGACCGGAT
>JAUNRY010000137.1 GCA_030539475.1 Bacteroidia bacterium
TGATGCGCTTTCAGCGCGAATTTCCGCAAGTCCACAAGTTTTCGGGATGATCCCGAAATTCTCACCTTTATAAAATGATAAACGGCACAATGAAAAGATAATCAATTCATTATGCCGTTTTATTTGTTGTCTCACCAGGATTCGAACCTAGACTGACTGAACCAAAATCAGGAGTGCTACCATTACACCATGAGACAATCCTTAGTTTGCTTCGTGAAAAGCAGTGCAAAAGTACTATATTATTTGCAATACTCAAAATATTTTGAGGTGAATTTTCGTTTTTCTCAATTCACATCCTTTTTGATGCGCAGGTAAACCCATCATCTCTTTTTCGCCCGATCTACAAGTGCCCAAGTTGCTTCGTTGCTTCATCGTTGGGTTACCGCATCGTTAACCTTGCCCGGCAGGCAATTCCTTTTTCCCGCGTAACTATCTGAAAATAATAATCGTTGGTAGATTTCAATTCCCGATACACTTCGCCTGTGTCGCCAAAGGTAATTTCTTTCAGAAAATTAATTTCAAATCTTTTCAGTTTGTGGGTCAGGTAAAAGTCGAGCGAAAAACAATCGGCTATCCATTGAATGTAAAACGGGCTGCTTGCGTGGCCATTCACATCAATGTGGCTGTATTTTACTTCAAACCGATTGGCAACATCGCCTTTCACGTTGGCAATTCGCGTGGGAGTGCCAATGGGCGTGGTTTCGGGCAAAACAAAATTGTTTAACGATGGGAGGGTGTCAAGCAACACGCTTTCGCGGGTTTTCATGTTGATTACCGCCCACGAAGAGGATGCGTAACCGATGAGTTTATCATCACCGTTTGTGATCCGAAAATTACGGGTGGTAAACATCGCCCCCACGTCTTGAATCCACGTCTCAATGGTTATTTCTTCGTTTTCCAGCGGATACCTTTCCATATCCACAACAAAACGCGACAATACCCACGTATAATCGTCCGATTGCAGTTTCAGCAGGCCGAATCCGTTGTTGTCGGCATCTTTTCCGGCGGTTTTTAGAATCAGGTGGAACAGCGACGATAGCGAAACTCGCTTTTGGAAATCGATATGTTGTGCCGTAATCTGGAAGTGGTATTTTCGTTTTTTCTCCATCACGCTGGGTAGAGACGCAATGTATTGCGCCTACAATGCTATCAATAAGTAATAATTCTTTTTGCCCCGTTGTGCCAAAATATATTTATCGGCAATGAGGTAAGAGGTGTCGATAACGGCTTCGAAATCTTCCAGTTTGTCTTTGTTCAGCGATACGCCGCCGGCCTGTACGGTTTTTCTCATCTCGCCTTTGGAAGGGAAAACAGCGGCCGTTTCCGTCAATAAATCAACGGCTTTTATTCCGTTGGAGAGTTGTTCTTTCGCTATGTTGAATTGCGGAACGCCTTCGAAAACCTGCAAAAAAGTGGTTTCGTTGATGGAGCGCAGCGCTTGCGAGGTGGATTTTCCGAAAAGAATATCCGATGCGCTTACCGCCATTTCGTAATCTTCGCGGCTGTGAACCATTACCGTTATTTCTTCGGCCAGGCGTTTTTGCAGCGGCCGCAAATGCGGAGCGGCCTGTTGTTCGGCTACTAAAGACTCAATTTCTTGTTTGGACAATGCCGTGAAAATTTTGATGTATTTTTCGGCATCGGCATCGCTCACGTTCAACCAAAATTGGTAGAATTGGTAGGGCGATGTGTATCGGCTGTCCAGCCACACGTTTCCGCTCTCGGTCTTCCCGAATTTTCCGCCGTCGGCTTTGGTTATGAGCGGACAAACCAGCGCGAAGGCTTCACCGCCTGCAATCCGGCGAATGAGTTCCGTTCCGGTAGTGATGTTTCCCCATTGGTCGCTTCCGCCCATTTGAAGGCGGCATCCATGCTCCCGATACAGGTGCAGAAAATCGTATCCCTGCATCAGTTGATAAGAAAATTCGGTAAACGACATTCCTTCGCTGGCTTCTCCGCTCAGGCGTTTCTTCACGGAGTCTTTCGCCATCATGTAATTTACGGTGATGTGCTTGCCGATATCGCGGATAAACGACAGGAACGAATAATCTTTCATCCAGTCGTAATTGTTCACCATCACAGCCCGGTTGGCTATGTCGCTCTCGAAATCGAGGAATTTTGCCAGCTGTTTCTTTATGGCTTCCTGATTGTGGCGCAACGTTTCCTCATCCAGCAGGTTTCTTTCGGCCGATTTCATAGATGGGTCGCCAATCATTCCCGTGGCTCCGCCAACCAGCGCTATGGGCGTGTGGCCGGCTCGTTGAAAATGTTTCAGCATCATTACGCCCACCAGGTGGCCGATGTGCAGTGAATCGGCAGTTGGGTCAATTCCCAAATATCCCGATGTTTGTTCTTTCAGTAACTGTTCTTCCGTTCCGGGCATCACATCGTGAATCATGCCGCGCCAACGGAGTTCTTCTACAAAGTTCATATTTAATTGTTGTTCAGTTGTAATTCTCGTAGGGACGGTGTGCGCATCGTCCCTACATTCGTTGATGTTTTCGATGAATTGCTTCTGAAATGAAAACGAAAATCCATCGAAAAGTGGGTGCAAAGGTACATTTTTCTTCACAGAAAACCTTTCGATTATTGGTTCTTCTTGATGAAAATCACCAACAAGGTTATCACGTTAAGAATTTCCAATCGCCCCAGCAGCATATTAACCGATAAAAGATATTTAGCTGCATCGGGCATTCCGGAAAAATTTCCGAGTGAGCCAATCTCGCCAAATCCGGGGCCCACGTTTCCAAGCGTTGCAATTGATGCGGTTATGGCGGTTGTTTCATCAATATTCATGGCGCTAAGAATAAGCGTAACCACAAAAAAGATAAGCATATAGAGAATAATAAACGCCATGGTTTGAGATTCAAGTTCCTGAGAAACAACGTTTCCGTTCATTTTGGTGAGGTAAACGCCCTGTGGATGGCGGATAAGGTTGATGCGGTTTTTGAGCGAGGCAAAAAAGAGGTAAATCCGGTCGAATTTAATACCGCCGCTCGTGGAGCCTACCATGGCGCATTGAATGGAGAAATAGATAAGAATAATTTTGGAGAACAGCGGCCAGCTGTTGGTGTCAAGCGTGGCGATGCCCGTGGTTGATGTAATCGATACCACTTGAAACGATGCGTGGCGCAATCCTTCCACCCAGGTGTAGCCGCTCGATATTATCAGGTTGAGCGTTATCAGCAAAATTCCCGCGACTATCGTCCCCGTGTAAGCCCGAATAACTCTTGATGTGAAAATGTTGTTGCGGTTGCCTGTAAAAGTGAGAAACAACAGCCCGAAATGCAGGCTGCTCAGGTACATAAAAATAGTGAGCGTGATTTCTATTCCGGGATTATCGTAAAAAGCTATGCTGAGGTTTTTGGTGGAAAAGCCGCCGGTGGCAATGGTGGTGAAGGCGTGGCATACGGAATCGAAAAACGACATCCCCTGTATCCGCAAAAGCGCAGTAAGCACAATCGTGAGGCTCACGTAAACGATGCTCAGAATGCGGATTATTTTGTTTGCCCGCATCTTGAAATTAATCTGCGAAAGGCCGGAAACTTCGGTTCGGTAAATGCTTGCGCGGATACTTTTCGCATCGGGAAGAATGAGTAGGACAAACAATATCACGCCAATTCCACCGATAAAATGGGTGGATGCCCGCCAAAACAAAAGTCCTTTAGATAGTCCTTCCACATTTTGCAAAATGGATGCGCCGGTGGTAGTAAATCCCGACATGCTTTCGAAAATAGCGTTGGCCAACGTAAATTCTCCGCCCGACAAAATAAAAGGCAAGGCGCCTGCCAAGCACGCAAGTATCCATCCGAAAACGCTGATGGCTATTCCTTCGCGGAAGTTTATGTCATCGATTTTACCGATAAGAACAATCGGTAAAATTCCGCCAATAGCTGAAATTAAGGCACTTATAAACAGAGGCATAAGCGTGTTCTCGTGCAAAAAAAAGGAAATCCCGGCGGAAATAAACAAGAACAACGCGTTGAATAACAACACGTAGCTCATGTATTTTAGTATGGATTTTGTTCGCATAATGAAACAAAAATATGAAATGCAAATGTACAGCTTTTTGTGTGTTATCTACAATAAACAGGGCTGTTAATTGCATAGAAACATAAAATGGAGCGCGTATCGCGCTCCATTTTTATCCTTAATTATTTTGGTTTTTTGTTATCTCAGTAAGCCCATGAAGTCTTGATTAGTACGGTATTTGGCGAACTCCAAATCGTTTAACGCTCTGCTTGCCATGCTGCTGTCCATGGTAATTGCAGAACGCAAGTTGGTTATAACGTTGTTGAAATTGTTGGTTCTTGAGCCCACAATTGCCATCAGGTAATAAGTGAGTGCATCGGGATTTTGAATGTCTTTCAACGTGTTCTCGGCCGCATTGTAGTCTCTGGTGAGAATTTGCGCCAAGGCGGCGTTGTTCGATTTTGTGGAGCCATACGCATCCACGGCCTGATTGTAGTCGCCTTCCATCAGGTAAAGCAATCCCATGGCGGCATCGAGGTTGTTCGCACCCGATGCGCCGCCCAGCAATTCTTTCGCATTTTGGGTGTCTCCGTCCATCATGGAGAACAACGCTTTGTTTACATTTACTTCGGGAGCGTTGGGCGATACCAGCGCCGCTCTTTCCAGGGCTTGTTTCGCGCTGTTGTAGTCTCCGCGCTGATAATAGGTGGTTGCCATGTTGTTCCAGCCGCGGAAATCTTGCGGGAAGTTTACGGTAACATACTGATAAATTTTTTCTTTATCGGCGTCGTTATCGGTAAGTGTTGAAGCGTAAAGCAGTTCTTCCACGGAAAGGGCTTTGGCATCGTTGCGCCAGAATTCCATAATTTCTTCGTCGGATTTTCCGATGAGTTCAATGTTTGCCGTGATGCGCGAGCGGCGCAACTGCGGAAGAATGGTTTCGGCCAGGTCTTTGTAAACAAACGAGATGTTTTTAATTTCACGTTCGCGCGTTTCCGGATCGGGGTACATGGACAATACTCTCAGAACAAGGTCTTTGTCTTGCAAATCCGATGATTCGAGCAATTGACGGAAACCTTCCCAATCTTGTGCCGTATATCGGGCGTTTACGTCGGTGGCTATGTTTCTTCTTTTGAGTTCGCCCTGCAAGTATTGCGTGGTATTTTTTTCGCGTTCGGCTGCCAGTCTTTCGTTGAGTGAAAGTCCGCCGTCGGGCGAGGCGTAGGCCGATACTTCGATATCGAGATTCTGGCGCGGATCGTTAAACGCTTCCTGAACGCGTTGCTGCCACGTGCGCATGTCTTGCGAACCGGTTTCTGACGCGCGGATATTCGCTTGTTGAATCACGAAATGGATGTTGGCATCCTGCGTTTGTTTGATAATGCGCTGAAAACCGTCGTCGGCAACCGATGGGGCAGTCGATTGCGCGCTTGCCAAAGCCGAGGTAGCTACAATGCCGTCGGCAACCTTTACTTCGGGCAGCTTTACGGTTTTATTTTTAATTTTCGCGTCGAAACGCATGTAAAGTTCCGAATTCAGCATTTCGGGGTGATAGGGGAACCTGAAATTCATGTTGAAGTTCCCGCCGCGGGCGTAAGGTATCTCAATGGCGTTGCCCGAAACGTTTTCTCCCTGATAGGTTTGCGCCGATCCGTAGGATTCTTTGGAGCCGGCATATTTCAAAACCGGGGTAATTCTTACGGTGGCGTTTCTGTTGAACCATTTTTCGGGAAAAGTTCCGTTAACGGTTACCGGAACCTCGTTGCCAACTGTTTCCAGCGGAGAGGGCGTTGCGTTGAAATTCGATGGGGAAAGAGGTTTCAGCGTGCTGCACGATGCTGCCAAAACAGCAACTGCGGCTAACAAAAAGTAAAATGATTTTTTTCTCATTGTTTAATTGATTTTTATTTGTTTGTTGTTCTTGCAAAAACGGATTGAAATAATTTTTCATTTTGTTGCCGTACACATAAATAGCTTTAAATAAATGTATTAATTCATTTTGGCTGTTTCGGAACAAAGTGCAACAAAAATACCTTTTTTTTGCGATATCCGGAAATATAAAATCACATTTAGGTATTTTTTAGAAATGTAAGGCTTTTCGATTCTTTTTGAACAAAACCCCGTTTGATTAGGTTTTATGTTAAGTAAATAAATG
>JAUNRY010000138.1 GCA_030539475.1 Bacteroidia bacterium
AGTTATGAGTTACGGGTTACGGGTTACGGGTTCTGAGTTCTGAGTACTGAATACTGAGTTACGAATACTTCGCCTTAAAGTTTTATGTTTCCCAACACATGCCCCATTTTATTCTTTTTGGTTTCCATATAGAAATGGTTGTATTTGTTGGGCATGATTTCGATGGGGACGTTTTCCACCACTTCCAATCCGTAGGATTCCAGCCCGATGCGTTTTACGGGATTGTTGGTCATCAACCGCATTTTTGCCACGCCCAGGTTGCGAAGTATTTGTGCGCCCACGCCGTAATCGCGTTCGTCGGCTTTGTAGCCTAAGTGCAGGTTGGCGTCAACGGTATCCATGCCTTTTTCCTGCAACTTGTAGGCCGATGCCTTTGCCATAAGGCCTATTCCGCGGCCTTCCTGATTGAGGTAGATTAGTATGCCTTTTCCTTCTTTTTCAATCATTTGCATGGCGCTGTGCAGTTGTTCGCCGCATTCGCATCGCATGGAGCCGAAAATATCGCCGGTAACGCACGATGAGTGCACCCGTACCAAAATGGGCTCGTTTTCGTGCCACTCGCCTTTGATGAGCGCCACGTGGTCTAACCCGTTGGATTTCTGACGAAACGGAACCATGTGGAACTCTCCGTATTGGGTGGGAAGATGCACTTCTTCGCCGCGGATTACGAGCGATTCCGTCCTCAGGCGGTACTTGATAAGATCGGCCACGGAAACTATTTTCAGGTTGTATTCCTCTGCCATCTTCATTAATTCCGGCAGGCGCGCCATTTCACCGTCTTCCTTCTTAATTTCGGCCAGCGCGCCGGCGGGGTAAAGCCCGGCTAAGCGCGCCAGGTCTATGGCGGCTTCGGTGTGCCCGGCGCGGCGAATAACGCCCCGGCTCAGGGCGCGCAGCGGGAAAATATGTCCCGGGCGGCCGAAATCTTCGGGTTTGGTTTCTTCGCGTGTGAGCGCCAGAATGGTTTGTGCGCGGTCGTAGGCCGATATTCCGGTGGTGCATCCGTGCGTGAGCAAATCAATGGAAACGGTAAAAGGCGTGGAGTGGATGGATGTGTTGTGGGTAACCATCATGGGCAGCTCCAGCTCTTCGGCGCGCTCTAAGGTAATGGGTGCGCAAATAAGCCCGCGGGCGTGCGTTTCCATGAAATTTACTTTCTCGGGAGTGATGCATTCGGCGGCAATGATAAGGTCGCCTTCGTTCTCGCGGTCTTCATCGTCGACCACGATAACAAAATTCCCTTTTTTAATTTCCTCGATAGCTTCTTCTATCGTGTTGAGCGTAAATTCTTTCATTTCGTATCTTTAAACTGCTATTTTATTTTGCCGGCCATTCAATATCCGGGTTAGTTCTGTATTTAGTTTCAATATCTCTCTCAGGTCTCTGTTGATTCTTTTTTCGAAAGGCAACGCCAGCAATTTCAGTATGCCTCCCACGGGAAAAACGTACATGAATAGCCTGGCCGGTGTTGTTCCGGCTTTAAACGGGCGAACATAATTTATTAAAACCGGATACTCTTTTGCTTTTTCAATGATGGCGGGTTTTCGCGAGTTGGATAACCGGTTCAGTATGTGCTCCATCTTTGTTTTTACGGATGTTAATTGCTGATCGTATCCGGTGTCTGTCCAGTAAGTTTTATACCCGATGCGGGCGTATTGCTGCAAATGTGCCGATACTTCCGATGTCAACTTATCCGTCAGTTTCAGAATTTCGGCATAGTCGGGTTCTTCTATCACCACGTCTTTTATGGTGTAATTTCTTTTTTCGCGGATGAAGAAGAGTTTTCTGAAGAAACCAACGTATGTGTCGGTGCTCATAATTACCGAGTCGGTCATGGCCTTGTAAGTGAGGAAGATGCCGAGCGGGAGCAGGATCATGGAGCTGAACCACATGCCAATCCAATGGTCCCAAACGCCGTCGCGCGCCATTTTGTAGCCAACGTTGTTAAGTATGTAATAGATGATAAAAAGGATGACCGAAATTACGATGGGCGTTCCCAACCCTCCTTTACGGACGATGGAACCCAGCGGTGCGCCGATGAAAAAGAAAATTAAACATGCAAACGATACGGTAAATTTGGTGTGCCACTCTATCCATTGCCGGTTTATGTTGCGTTGTGTGGTGGTTTTAGACATGGAGCGGAAAAGGTAATCGTTTCCGTTGTTCTCGGCTTTCGTAAACGCGCTTTGCAAAATAGACGCCTGCTGTTGAATTTCTTTGGCGGCAAAAATAGAGTCCATATCGGGCCGGGGCAGCGCTATTCCCGCTTCAATCAGCGAGTCTTTGGCCTCTTGCGGATAACTGTTTCGGAAAGAAAGATAAGTGTATTGCTTCATTATCTTGCGGTCGGAGATATTCACGCTGTCTATGAACTGCTCCATCGAGTCGATGGATACCCTCAGCTGCGCAATGTTTTTGGAAACATAGTTGCTGGAGGAGCTTTCCTGCAAAACGCTTTCTTCCATCCGGTTAAAGTTATCGTCGTAGGGTATGGTCATTGTTTTGGTAACGAAACTTTCGCGGCTAAAGGGAATAAACTCCGTGGATAACTTCATGTTTTCCGTTCCCTGCGTAAAGTTGGCAAACTGCTGCCCGCTGTGCATGGTGAACACCAGCGAAAGTTTATCTTCCGACATGCGCATCTCGGCCGAGTCGCAAATAATTACAGCCATGTTCTGAAATCCGCTGCTCACGTCGTAAATAGAAACGCCGTACAGCATTCCGGTATTGCGGTTCTTTTTATCTACATAGAGGTTGTAGCCTTCAATTTCTTTGTAAAAAACGCCTTCGGGGATATCCAGTTCGGGCGATTTCTGGCGTATGGAAATCAACAGCGAATAGAATTTGGGCTGAATTTTAGGCATGGCGTTGTTCTGAAAAAAGAATGTGCCGATGCTTATCAAAACAATCAACACAATAAGCGGCACCATGGCTTTAATGAGGGAAATTCCCGCCGATTTTATGGCCAGCAGCTCCAGGTTCTCGCCCAAATTGCCAAACATCATCAGCGATGCCAGCAGTATAGACAACGGCAAAGCCATGGGAATGAGCTGAAGGGCGGCATATAAAAACATTTCGCCCAGCACATTCAGCCCCAAGCCTTTACCAACCATGTCTTCCACGTATTTCCACAAAAACTGCATCAATACCAAAAACAGGCAGATGGCAAATGTCATGAGAAACAGCGGGATATAGGTTTTTAATAAATAGGCGTAAAGTTTTTTTATGTGGAAATTCTTTCTCATTTATTAAAAAAGCGGCGTCCTTTTTAAATTCGATACAAAGATAGTAAATTCCCGGGGAGAAACGTGTTTTAAGGTTTAAGAAAACAAAAATGATGAGGCAATACGGCACAGGAGAGGCCTGGCGGCAAGCTACGGGGGAGGAGAGAAGTGCGCCGGCCATCGAAACGTTCGGCCGCCTGCGATCGGGGAACTCGAGCGCAGGCGGCCGGGATGTTCGATTGCCTGCGGTGGAGGAGTTCGAGCGCAGGCGCACTTGTTTTTTGCCGGGTTACTTCACCGCGAGCGGTTTGTCGAAAAACGATTCCTTGGGCGTTTTCAACCCCTTGCCGCTGCCGTTGTATTGCGTTACCACGCGCACCGTGTAGTTTGCGGCGGGCAGCGCGGGAATCATGGCAATGAGTTGCGAGGGTTTGTTGGTAACCAGCACGTCGGCTTTCACGGCATCGCCCGTTTCGGGAACAAACCACAGGCCGTTGGCTTCGTTCTCGCCCGCAATTTTCAGGTTGCTGCCCCACAGCTGGATTACTCCGCCGGGAGTGAGCACCTCGTTTGCCGTGCCCGATACCGCGTCGCGCACTTCCACAATGGTGGGTTGGGGTGCTGTGGTTTCGGTTTTTGTCATTTGCACTTCGCTTTCGGCCTTGCGCAGCAGCGTACCTTTGGTAAGGTTCACGTTGAGGCGGTGGCGCGAGGTGTCGAAACTGTCCATGGGGCCATCAAACACGCCGCTAATGGAGAACGAGGTGTTGAAAAGGGGCATGTTTACCGTTCCGCCGTCTTTCACAATATCCACCACGGTTTCTTCCAAACCGTTGAATGCTGCTACCAGGTCGGTGCGGGTGAGCAGTGTGCCGCGTCGCAGGATAAGGTCTATCACCTCGCTTTTGTTGTAACTGCGCGTGGGCTGGGTTTGCGCCGCGTAGTCGTCGGGGCGCTCGGTAAGTAGGTTTTCTACTAAGCTGTACTTTAACATAGGCGTAAATGTTTTGAGGGTTAATACAATAAATGAGTATCCGTTTGTTTGCCTAACTCGCCTGAAAGGCGGTACTAAACAGCTATAAGTACCGCCACTTCGGGCGGAGTTTCGCGGCTATGTTTGCCGCAGGCGAATAAATCGCCTGCGGTTATGGAAATATGGCTTTCCAAGCCTATGGGGTAATAAAACGGATATTCTTATAATTATTTAATTGTTTTCATATTTCTATCTATTGTTCTATATTTCTTTTTACCGGAATGATACACATATCAAAACAACCGTAACGGGTTGTTTCTCTATTTTTCACGAAAGATTGCAATAATTTGATATAATGAGATAAGAGCAAGAAAAACAAGAAAGGAGAAAAATACGCCACCCTTGAACTTTAATATTATCCCTACTACAACAAAGCATGCTAAAAGCTGAAAATATGTTATCGGTTTTATAGTTTTCATACTTTATTTCCTATTATACATGTGCTCATTAAAAGATTTGAATTCGTGTGGCAGCGGAGGATAATAGATACATTTATTGAAGATAGTATTTCCTGTCAGTTAAATAAATTATACCTTTTTCATACGTTGCCTCAAAAGGGTCTATTTTATCGCCTGCAATGGGTATATAGAAAATAAGCTTTTCTCCTTTTACTTTATACTCAGCTGTGTATTCTAAGTATTTTATATGACGCGTTTGAGGATCAAGCCTAAACTTTTGTACAAAACCATTATTAAAGCTCAGAGCCGCACAATAGTCCGAGTTTTCAAAAGTTTCAGAAATCCAATGCGTATTATCGAGACTATGCTCGGAAAAATCCTCTTTGTCGCACGAACTTAAAAATGCAGACAATATAGAGATTACAACAATAATTAATAATTCTGTTTTTTTCATATTTCTATCTATTGTTCTATATTTCTTTTTACCGGAATGATACACATATCAAAACAACCGTAACGGGTTGTTTCTAAAGAGACTTTATTGTTGCTTACTCCACGTGCCAAAACTTTTACAAAGGGAGCAAAGAAATTATTTCAGTATATATCCAACGGACAAGTAGGGTTGCCAAAAAAACTTATCCACGTAGTTCATTTTTAGCCCGGGTAATTTAAAACCATACATCAATCCGGCAGTTAACACAAAACGTTTAGGTAAATTATTGTATCGGTACCCTGTTGCAAATGTTCCGTAGGCGTTAATATTGCTTTTTTCGTTAAACTTGTATGACGAATAAAATGGAGTTACACCTGCCCCCAACTCAAATTTATGAGCATTTTTTCCTAATAGGTAGTTTAACTGTATGGGAACCGACACTATGGTTTGATTTGGAAAACCGCCCCACGTGTTAAACTTGAAAGGAATGAACTTCCAAGAGTCTTTTGAATATCCCACACCGATGCCCACTTTATAGCCAAGCCCGTGATTACTTTCCATAAATCGTTGGTCGAACGAGACCCCCATTAAATTATGTGCTCCAAGCATTTCTACCTGAATTGATGATGTTTTGCCCGTATATTCTTGTTGTGCTGCAACATGTGTTGCAAAAAGAAATATGCAGGCATAAAAAATACATAGTTTTAGTTTCATAATTGTAATTATTGATTTGAAAGATAATATTATCTTGTTAAACTATTCTTTAACAATACGCATTCCTGCCCATTCATTGCTCACTTCTGGGCTACTGCCAACAAAGTTGCACCTCAATGTGTTTGGAAACATCCCGATTCCTACAAATATATTGGTGCTCTGCACCTTTATTCTTCGGCTACAGCGTAGCAAAATATTTGTAGCTACGGTTAATTTCGCCGTTTATTCAGGTACAGCGTACCGAAATTGGGAAGTTGGGTAAAATATGGATATTTATTTTATCTGCTTAATAAAAGTAACTCCAAAATAGCCTCCATAAATT
>JAUNRY010000139.1:0-3670 GCA_030539475.1 Bacteroidia bacterium
AAGCCTATGCAGGGGTTCTACTTGATGGGCGATAGATGGCAGATGGCAGACAGCAGATGTCAGACTATTAGACAATAGAGATGCAGCCTCTCACCTCCGGGCATTCCCTCCAAGTGGAGAAAGAAATAGGAAAATAAGAGTCGGAAGCGGCACGTTGAGTAAACATTCCGGCCTCCGGTTTCGCCTTGAAAAGGCAGCTTAATTATTAAGCTGGGCTTATAGCCCGCTATTTTGATGGTTCATTCTTGACCCAACGCGTTGCGTTGGGCTGAAATAAGCCGGGCTTTCAGCCCGTTCAGGAGTAATTGCAGAAAAACCAAAAGGTTAAAGTTCACGGAAGATTACCTGCCTCGTGCAGAGTTTCATGGTTCTGTTTTGGGCAGGCGAATAAATGTGCGCTGAAAGCGCATCAGCCAATAGCGTAGGGCAACGCCCTGCGTAACCAATTATTCCTCCGCGCAAAAGCGCTGAAAGCGCGAAAGACTTGTTCTCACCCTTACGAGGGTTTGGTTTCTGGGATTTATCCGTAAAAGAGAGCGTTGCGCTGGCTCAACCCACAAAGTTGTGGACAGTATCTCAACAGATTTCTCCCTGCGGCCGAAATGACAGGGCAGGGAGAAAAGATACCGGCGAACGAAGGCGACGGCAGAGCCGCGCCTTCGTACGCCCTCTCTTTTCCAACAGGCTCGTTACTTCGACCGGAGGGAGAAGTCTAAAGCAAAATTAAACCTGTGCAACTGCCCCCTGAAGCGGAGGGGGGTTATGTTCCAGCCCATTTTTTGTACGCAAAACGTTCCGGAATGCCGTCCTCTTCCTCCCACGTTGGGGTATAGAACTTAACAGCCCTGCCGTTTCGGGTGATGCCAATTTCGATTCGCCGTGCTTTTTTTTCAATTATGCGTATATGAAGCACAAGAGGTTGTAAGGCGCGGGCGGTGGAGTGAGTTTTCCGGTTCTGTTTCTCCACAAGTTTTCAGAATAATCAACTATTGCCCCTTAAATCTTTTACTCCTTGCAACTTCTCGCGTTTTTTATTACTTTTGCAGGGAAAAACGGAGCAATTAAAATTGAAAGTTCGCGCTGCCCGTTATCTAAAGCGAGAAGAAGAACCATCATGGCGAAAAGAAAAAAAACTACTGCTAAAAGAAAAACAGCAGCTTCATCCGCACGAAAGCGGAAAAACAGCTTCATCAATTTCCTGAAAAATGAAAGAGTACATTTCATTTTCGGTGTTCTTGTTGCTTTTCTGGGAATATTTACGCTGTTGGCCATAATCTCATTCTTCTTTACCGGCGCGGCCGACCAAAGCAAAGTCCTCAACAAATCGTTTTGGGAACTCACTCAAGACAAGCAACTGGAAGTAGCCAACTGGGCAAGCACCGGCGGCGCTTTTCTGTCGGAAACACTTGTGAACAAATGGTTTGGGGTATTTTCCATGCTCATTCCTTTCTTCGTTATCTACCTGGGATTGAGAATGATGAAAGTATCCAATTTCAGTTTCATCAAAGCCCTGTTCATCACAGCTTTCGGCCTGATTTGCGGCTCCATTTCCAGCGCTTTCATACTGGGACGGCTGTTTCCCAAAAGCCACATTAACTGGGGCGGCGCGCACGGAAGCCAGATTGAGCAAATTATTGAAAGCAGCGTAGGCGTGCCGGGAATGATTTTGCTGGTGCTCTTGTTCATCCTCATTATTGTAGTAATCTTCCGCCAGAGTTCGATGCACAAAATTCAGGAAACACTCATCAACAGCAAACCGAGTTTCAACGGAAAAAATGAAAGCGGCGCGCCCATTGAGCTTGAATTTAATGAGCCCGATGAACCGGAAAGGGAACCTAAACCCGGTATCTGGAAAAAACTTTTCGCTTTCGGCAAAAAAGACAACCCCGAATTAGAAATCGAACCCAACGTTGTTCCGCCACCCACAGCCCCCGAGCGGCCGGACAAAGCTCCTGCGCGTGTTGTGAAGCCGATTGTTAAAGACAACGAATTAGAAAACGATGCCTTTGAAGTGATTGTGCCCAAAGACGAGGTGCAAATTACCAAGACAGCGCCCGAAGCTGAGGAAGAAAAAACACCTCCGGTGGCGGAATCGGACAAAGAGAATGAAGCCGAATCCGACGTGGAAATCATGGAAGATTACGATCCGAAGAAAGATTTGTCGTCTTTCGCCTTTCCCACCATGGAGTTGCTCAAGGTTTACAACACCGGCAACAAAGAGGTGGATATGCAGGAGCAAAACGAGAACAAAAACAAAATTATTCATACGCTTCGCAACTACGGAATTGAAATTACATCGATAAAAGCTACCGTTGGCCCCACCATCACGCTCTACGAAATTGTGCCGCAGGCAGGCGTACGGATCTCGCGCATCCGAAACCTGGAAGACGATATCGCCCTTAGCCTCTCGGCGTTGGGGATCCGCATCATCGCGCCCATGCCGGGCAAGGGAACCATCGGTATAGAAGTGCCCAACAAGGATCCGCAAATCGTGTCGATGCAATCGGTAATCGCGTCGGTGAAGTTTCAGGAATGTACGTATGATTTACCGGTTGCCCTCGGGAAAACCATCACAAACGAAGTTTTCATTTTCGACCTGGCAAAAATGCCGCACTTGCTGGTAGCGGGCGCCACGGGACAAGGAAAATCGGTGGGGTTGAACGCCATTATCACCTCGTTGCTCTACAAAAAGCACCCGTCGGAAATGAAAATGGTGCTTGTAGATCCTAAAATGGTGGAATTCAACATCTACTCCACCATAGAAAAGCATTACCTGGCCAAGCTTCCCGACGCGGAAAAAGCCATCATTACCGATGTTTCCAAGGTAACGCAAACGCTCAACTCGCTCACCAAGGAGATGGACGACCGCTACGAATTGCTGATGCGTGCCAAAGTGAGGGCGATAAAAGAATACAACGAAAAGTTCATCAAACGCCGGCTGAACCCCAACAACGGACACCGATACCTGCCTTACATAGTGGTGGTTATCGATGAGTTCGGCGACCTGATAATGACTGCCGGAAAAGAAATAGAGATGCCCATAGCCCGCATCGCGCAAAAAGCCCGAGCCGTGGGCATGCACATGGTTATTGCCACGCAACGCCCCACCACCAACATCATTACCGGAACCATAAAGGCCAACTTCCCTGCCCGAATGGCTTTCCGCGTAACATCGCAAATAGACTCGCGCACCATCCTCGACGCCACCGGCGCCAACCAACTCATTGGCCGCGGCGACATGCTTTTCTCGCAAGGCAGCAACCTCATTCGCATTCAGTGCGCGTTTGTGGATACGCCCGAGGTGGAAGAAATTTCGCAATACATCGGCAAGCAGCGGGGTTACGAATCGGCGTTCGCGCTGCCGGAAGTTATCGCCGAAGGCGGAGGCGACGACAAAGGCTCGCTTGACTCGAACGAAAGAGACGCCCTTTTCGAAGAGGCTGCCCGCCTTATCGTGGTGCACCAGCAAGGCTCCACATCGCTTATCCAGCGCAAATTCTCCATCGGATACAACCGCGCCGGCAGGTTGATGGATCAGATTGAACGCGCCGGAATTGTAGGCCCGGCACAAGGCAGCAAACCGCGCGACGTGTATATCTCGGATGAATACTCGTTGGAAAAACTGTTGGATTCGTTGAGGTGAACGGATGACGGAAGGCCGATGCCCGAT
>JAUNRY010000139.1:3680-6071 GCA_030539475.1 Bacteroidia bacterium
GGAAGATGGATGATAAGATTAGATGAAAGAATAAAAACGTATTATCATGAGTTTCAAATTTGAGAAATTGAATATTTGGCAAAAAGCTATGGAGTTTGGAGAAGATATACATAAAACGTCAAAAAAGTTTCCCAAAGAAGAACTCTTTAATCTTACTTCACAGATAAGACGTGCGGCCGATTCCATCGCCTTGAATATATCGGAAGGCTCCATAGGGCAATCGAATCCGGAGCTTCAAAAATTCATGGGTTATTCCATCCGGTCATTGGCTGAAGTAGTAACGTGCCTATATAAAGCAAAACTAAGGCGATACATTACAGATGAGACATTTCAAGAACTCTATAACGAGTCCTTTCACCTTATGAATATGATAATCGCTTTCAAAAAAAACATAAGATAACTCACTGTCATCCGTCACCCGTCACCCGTCATCCATTAAACTTTAAACCAATATCCTCGTCTATCTCCTACAAACCCATTAAAAGAACAACATGATGAAAAAATATATCTTCCTCATCGCGGTTTTGATATCCGCGTCCGTTGCGTTCGCACAACGTTCAGCCGAAGCCAGAGGCATATTAGACAAAGCCTACGGGGCTTACGAAAACTCGAAAGGCATAAAAATGTCGTTCAATCTTGCCACAACCGATGAAAGCGGAGCGGAGTACCCGGCACAGAAAGGCGTCGCGTTTATTAAAGGCAACAAATTCAAAATCGAAATGCCCACTCTCAACACCTGGTTCGACGGAAAAACGCAATGGGTATTGATGAAAGACTTCAACGAAGTAAACATCAGCAACCCCTCCGGCGAAGAGATAGCCTCCATCAGCCCGCTGGCACTGCTTGGGATGTACAAAAGCGGATATACGCTTAAACAACCCGTAACCAAAACCGTGAACGGAAAAAGCGCGTTTGTAATAGACATGATTCCCACCGCGAGCAGAAGCGAGTTCAAAGACATATCGGTGGCCATCGATAAAAAAAGCCACACCATACTGCAAGTAGGCCTCACGATGAAAAACGGGATGAAAAACAACATCGACGTCCTCGACTACAACGCGAATTACAATTTCCCGGACTCCGATTTCGTGTTCGATAAAGACAAATATCCCAAAGCAGAAATCATAGATTTAAGATAAATTACCGGGTGATGCTAATTCCGGTTAACATCATTTTGTATTGGGCTGCGAGCAGAAACTCGCAGCCCCAATACTCCCCCGCTCTATCCCAAATAGAAATTTGTTATTTCCGTTTCTCGTTTGCCGGAATAATTGTACCTTTGAGGCCAATATTCACAAACACATATATTAATATTATTTATGAGAAATAAAGTTAGGTGCCTTATCATAGGCTCGGGCCCGGCAGGATATACTGCCGCTATCTACGCTTCGCGCGCCAATCTGGAGCCCGTTTTGTACGAAGGGCTGCAACCGGGCGGCCAATTAACCACCACCACCGAAGTTGAAAACTTTCCCGGATATCCCGAAGGAATTACCGGAACAGAACTCATGGAAGACCTTAAAAAACAAGCCCAACGCTACGGCACCGAGGTGTATTCGGGAAGAGCAACAGCGGTTGATTTTTCATCGCGTCCGCACAAAGTAACCATCGATAACGAACACGTGATTGAAGCCGATACCGTAATTATTTCCACCGGCGCCACCGCCAAATACCTCGGTTTGCCCGACGAAACCAAGTACGCCGGACAAGGCGTTTCGGCCTGCGCCACGTGCGACGGATTTTTCTACCGCAAAAAAACCGTAGCCGTTGTGGGCGGCGGAGACACCGCTTGCGAAGAAGCCACCTATCTTGCCGGATTGGCCAGTAAAGTATATATGATTGTTCGGAAAGACCACTTGCGCGCGTCGCAAATCATGCAGGAACGCGTGATGAACAACCCCAAAATAGAAATCCTTTTCGAACACAACGCCGTGGGTTTGTTTGGAGAAAACGGTGTGGAAGGCGTACACCTTGTTAAGCGCATGGGCGAACCGGACGAAGAGAAAACAGATATCGCCATCGACGGATTCTTCCTCGCTATCGGGCATACTCCCAACACCGATATTTTTAAAGATTTTCTGGAACTCGATTCCGTAGGATACATCATTATAGACAACCCAACCTCCAAAACCAACGTGGAAGGCGTTTTCGCCGCAGGCGATGTGGCCGATTCGCATTACCGCCAAGCCATTACCGCCGCCGGAATGGGTTGCCGCGCCGCGATGGATGCAGAGAGGTATTTATCGGAGAGAGGGCTGTAAACGAGATTATTGGATAAATTTCGGCTCCTCTCCGAAAATTTGTATGGAGACTTTTCCCTACGGTCGAAGAGACGGAGCCTGTCCAGTAGAGAGAGAGCGAACGAAGGCGGCGGCTTTGGCGCCGCCTTCG
>JAUNRY010000140.1 GCA_030539475.1 Bacteroidia bacterium
TTCATATTCAGTCCCATTCGGGACAAAATTAGGACAAATTACTTTCAATTTCTAACTGCTCTTCTTTGGAGTTTACTTTTGAAACAGCCGCAAAACGGTGCGCCATCGCGGACGACCCCGAAGGGTGTCGAACGGATATTGTTCAACGCCTATGGCGTTGGTTGGATATCTCCATTGCAATACCGTAGGTATAAACCTACGGCTATTGTTGTTTGTCCCATTCGGGACGCGAGATGAGAGCTTAACAGCCCTGCTTGCCTTAAGGGCAATTACGCAGGTGCGATATTTCCCTTACTTGAAGAATTTCATAGCCCGCAACTCTTCCCTTTTCCTTCCAACTTTCCCACACGAGTCTAATGCAAATCAATTACCGTGATTCCCGCGCCGCCAAACTGAACGTGCTCATCCTGAAAATGCGAGACGCCGGCTACCGTCCGCAGGTAATCGCGGATAATTTGGCGCAAGGCGCCGGTTCCCGTTCCGTGGAGGATTCGTACGCGGGGAATACTTAACTGAATGGCATCGTCGATGAAATACATAACGGCTTGCAACGCTTCATCGCCGCGCATTCCGCGCACATCGATGTCCTGCCTGAAACTGAGCTTTTTCTCGTG
This sequence comes from Bacteroidia bacterium, assembly GCA_030539475.1. Taxonomy (GTDB): domain Bacteria; phylum Bacteroidota; class Bacteroidia; order Bacteroidales; family Dysgonomonadaceae; genus Petrimonas. Next base: position 615 of record JAUNRY010000140.1, read on the forward strand.
AATGAGGTCGCGTGTGAGGGAAGCGGTAGATCTTGCTTCTTTCTTGAGTTGATTTTTGCTTACGTGTTCGAGTTTGTCCACATCCACGGTCGATTTTATCATGCCGAAGGCAACCGTGGCTTTTTTGCCGGAAATTTCCAGAATTTCGCCGGTGGCGGTCTGGCCTTTCATACGAACGGTATCACCGGTTGTGAGTTTCGTGTTGCGAGTTTCGGGTTTCGGGTTTCGGGCCTCGGGTTTTCGTGTCTTTTTTGATAATCCGGCTTCTTTCTTTGTAAGGGTTACTTTTTCTTTAAACTCACTGAGTGATTGACGAACTTGCTTGGTTTTTTCTTTATCGGCTTGCGCTTCCCTTATTTGGCGTATGGCGCCTTCTATCCGTGCGTTGCTCTCGGCAATAAGCTGTTCGGCTTGTTGTTGGGCTTGCGCGAGAATTTCTTTTTTTTGTTTGTTGATGTTTTCGAGGTTGGTTTCGTACTTTTCAGTAATTTCGTTCAGCCGGTTGCGTTCGCGGCGCACTTCGTCGCGTTTGCGTTCCCAGTAGCGTCGGTCGCGCGAAATATCCTGCAGGTACTTGTCCATATTGATGTATTCGCTGCCTACAATTTCCGATGCTTGCGCGATGACATCGTCGGGAAGCCCGATTTTCCGGGCAATTTCCACGGCGAAGGAACTGCCGGGGTTTCCGATGGAGAGCTGGAAGAGCGGCTGCATGTGGTGGCGGTCGTAGAGCATGGCGCCGTTTACAACGCCTTGGTTTTCGTTGGCAAAATGCTTGAGGTTTTGATAGTGCGTGGTGATGACGCCGAACGATTTCCTGCGGTTGAACCTGTCTAACAGCGATTCGGCAATGGCGGCGCCAATTTGCGGTTCGGTGCCGCTCCCAAACTCATCGATAAGCAGCAGCGAATGTTCGTTGCAGTTTTTTACAAAAAACTTCATGTTTTGCAGATGAGAACTGTAGGTGGAAAGGTCGTTTTCTATGGATTGCTCATCGCCGATATCGATAAAAATATCGTTAAACATTCCCACGGTTGAGTTTTCGCGTAGCGGAACCAACAAGCCGCACTGAACCATGTATTGCAGCAATCCCACGGTTTTGAGGCAAACGGATTTGCCGCCGGCGTTGGGGCCGGAAATTACCAGAATGCGGTTGTTGTTTTCGAGCGTGATGTCGAGCGGCACCACTTTCCGGCCTTGTTTTTGCAGCGCCAGAAAAAGCAGCGGATGCACGGCCTGCACCCAATCGATAATGAGTTTGTTCTCAACGCTTGGTTTTAACGCGTTTGTTTGTAAGGCGAACTTGGCTTTGGCACGGATAAAATCGATAACGGCGAGAAAGTTGTACGATTCCAGTAAATCGGGCAGGAAAGGGCGCAGGTAATCGGTAAATTCGGTAAGGATGCGGATAATTTCACGCCGCTCATCGCTTTCCAGTTCGCGGATGCGGTTGTTGGCTTCCACCACTTCCGAGGGTTCAATGTAAACGGTTTTTCCCGATGCGGATTCGTCGTGCACAATTCCTTTAATTTTTCGTTTATACGACGGATTCACGGGAATCACCAGCCGCCCGTCGCGCATACTGGGCGCCACGTCTTTTTCCACAAAGCCTTCGGCTTGCGCTTTTCGCAGGATTGAATTCAGGCTTCGGGAAATGCCGTTGACAGTAGAAGCTATTTCTCGCCGGATGGCGCTCAGTTGAGGCGATGCGTTGTCTCTTATTTGTCCGAATTCGTCGATAATCCGCTCTATTTTTTTGCTGATTTCGGGTGAAACGAATACGTTTTCGGTCAGTTGAATTAAATGCGGATACCGTTCGGCTTTTTCTTCATCGGCGTTGAAAAACTTTACAATGGAATTGATGGTTTGCAGCGATTTATTGAGCTCCGACAAAGCGTTTTGCTCAATCCACGACCCCGCCACGCGTATGCGTTTGAGAACGGGGCGCACATCGTAAAAGTTATTTGCCGGAAAGGAGTCTTCTTCCTGCAATATGTGTACGAATTCGTCGGTTTGCGATAGTTGCACATCAACCTCCTGAAAAACAGTGGAAAATTGCATTTCTCCTACCTTTTCTTTTCCAAGTGCACTCAAACAATGCTGTTCCAGCAACTGCCTTATCTTGAAGAATTCTATTTTTTGTTCGAAGTTTTCGGGATAAACCACTTTAAGATTGTTGATTTCGGATTTACGAATTACGATTTACATTCTATTGCAAAAATACTCTTTTTTGACAATAAAATACATATCTTTGGAGTCACAAATCCGAAATCCTATGAAACCATTGCTCTTTCTTACACTTATGGCACTCACTTTTTTGCCGCTTTTTTCGCAAAACAACACAGAACTTACCGATGAAATTGCCCTCAAATTATCGGTTTTGCCGCTTAATTGCATCGATCAGGAATATCCCAACAAGCCGCAACATACCTATGGTTCGGCCGATGAAGTAGGCCTTTCGCCCAAGGCGCTGCATCCTGTTTTTTACGGTTGTTTCGATTGGCACAGCAGTGTTCATGGACATTGGATGCTGGTTCGTTTATTGAAAATAAAACCCGGCATTGCCAATAAAAATGAAATCATTGCCAAGTTGAACAACTCCTTCGATAAATCGGCCGTAGAAGTTGAAAAAGAGTATTTTACCAGCTATGAGGCCGGTAGGATTTTTGAACGAACTTATGGCTGGGCGTGGCTGCTGAAACTGGATGAGGAGCTGGCATCGTGGGATAATCCGATGGCGCGGCAGTGGCACGAAAACCTTCAACCGCTTACGGAACAAATTATTGAGCTATGGACAGAGTACTTGCCTAAACAAACGTATCCGGACCGAACCGGCGTGCATCCAAATTCGGCTTTCGCACTTGGTTTCGCCATCGATTGGGCGCGAGCAAACGGAATTAAAGAATTTGAACAGGCATTGATAAAAAAGTCGATGGAATTTTATGTCGACAACACGGAAACTCCGGCGTATTTAGAACCCGATGGCGCCGATTTTTTCTCTCCCAGCCTGCAAATTGCGGATTTGATGAGAAGAATTCTTTCGCCCGGCGATTTTGAAAAGTGGCTCAGCAATTTTTATACGCAAAGAGGGATTGATAGAATTAGCGAAATTCCCGTAGTAAGCGATTTAAGCGATTATCAGACGGTGCATCTGGTGGGATTGTCGTTCTCGCGGGCGTGGTGCATGAAAGGAATTGCCAAATCGCTGCCCGCAGGGCATCCTTTGAAAACTCATTTCGAAGAAACGGCACAAAAACTCTTAAACAATGCCCTTCCGCTGGTTTTCGACGGAAATTACGGCGGAGAACATTGGCTGGCATCGTTTGCACTCATGGCGTTGGAGTAAAAAAATGATTTTTCTTCGGGTTTTATCGTTTTGAGGTTGCAAAATTCAAAAAGTTGTACTACTTTTGCACCTCGAATTTGGATTACAAATTCACGTAAATGTTGGCGAGATAGCTCAGTTGGTTAGAGCGCATGATTCATAATCATGAGGTCGGGGGATCATGCCCCCCTCTCGCTACCTTAAAATCAGTCAGTTATAGAAAATAGCTGGCTGATTTTTTTATTATTTGTAGAGATGTATATATTGCTATTTTGGATCATCCCCAAAACTTGTGGACATACGATAATTAGCGCTGAAAGCGCGAAAGATTTGCTCACGCCCTTACGATGGCTTGGTTTTTGAGGTTCATATCTTTATAAGGGCGTTTGGCTGCCCTTTGCTCCTCTTACCACTTACCACGTTGTGGCGTTTATAAATTTACCAAGTGAAGTGATTATTTTGACCTAGTATGAAACATTGGGACAACATTTTCCATATCCCGGCCCCGAAGGCGGACTGAACAATTAAACCCCTGTCGGGCTTAGTGTAGCAAGTCACATTGCTAGCATACGTTTCTATAAGGCTATTCATATTTACTCCTTTCGGAATATTATTTACCAGACAATAATATTATATTTTGAATTAGCCGAAATATCTGCTGCTATGAATAGGAAACTTTTTCACTTGATCCTAAATAGATACAATCAAGTGAATTAGCTTTATTTAACTATAAGCTGACTAAAATAATATTTGGATTTATGTTTGATAAATTATATATAAATTAACTTTGCAGCTTTTATAGGATAATTTTTGCATTGAAGAGTAGTTCGAGTTCGATAAAAATATTGCCGAAACTGTTTAATTTAGGGTGAAGAAGTTGATGCTCAAGTTGCAAAACAACTCAATAAATCATACTCGTAAAGGTTGCTTTTCGCTCATCCCCAGAATTTATATACTCATGGTGAAATTTAAAATCAACAGTTTCATATGTGTGTTTGATGAGAAAAGCTCGTCGTCAACTAAAATTTAAGATCTAAAAATCGATGGTTCTGTCTTTGTTCTCTCTAAAACTAAACACTTAATAAATATATAATATGATGCATAATATTAAGATTTATGCGTCTTTTTTTAAAAAAAGATATCAATAAAAAACAAAAATATCGCATATTAAATAATTAAAAACAAGTCAAAATGTTCAGAAAGAAGTTCTTTGCAATTTTTGCAATTTTGTTTGTAGTAGGACTATTCACTACAAGTTGTAGCCAAGATGGAGGTTACCAAGGTCCTGAGCCTACTGTATCCGCAGATCCTTCTAAGCCGGTTATCTTCACTGATTTCTCTCCCAAAGAAGGCGCAGTGCGTACTTTAGTATTTATTGAAGGGAGCAATTTTGGAACAGATATTTCACAAATTGAAGTATCTATCGGAGGTATTCCGGCCCCGATAATCGGTTCTTCCGGCACAAAAATCTGCGCGATGACACCTAGACGATCAGGGCGTGGCGATATCGTAGTTAGAATCAAGGATGAAAGTGGAAAATTACTAAAAGAACATCAATTTGATGAAATTTTCTCACTTCAATCAGCATTGCTTGTCAATACATTGGTTGGTAAAGTAGATCCACTCACCAATTATTCAAGTATTATCAATGGCTCTTTTGAGGAGGCTGAGTTTCAAAATCCGTGGTGGTTGGAGTTCGATGTAGATGAAGATGGGAATAAAATTATTTATTGTATCGATGTCGAGAACTTAGCTGCACTCCGCAAAGTTAACTTAACCACGAGAGAAGTTTCAACGGTATTTATGAAAGGACAAGCCGGAGTTCATCAAGTAAAATCCATGTTGTTTGACACTCCAACCAGGGATACACTTTTTCTTGTAGATGATAATGGTCGAGGAAATTGGAACGATAGGCATCAAATGCCGAATATGTTTTATGCTCTTAGAAGTGAGGGGTTTAGGAAGGTGTATCCTTATCTGTATGCTCAAACTTCCTATTCAGCCGTGTCAATGTTAGATGGCACCATCTTTTATAATACATGGCAATCCACAGAAGTATATAAAGATCGTCAGATTTTTGATGAGGGTGCTCAAATGTGGGATGGAAAATCTATGTTCAGT
>JAUNRY010000141.1 GCA_030539475.1 Bacteroidia bacterium
AATGTCTTTACTTGCTGATTGTTGATGAAACCGTACAACTCGAAGAGTTGAACAATAATAGCCGTATGTGCAACGTACGGTTGATGAATGAACCTACAGACCGCAACCCTGCAAAGGGTTGAATTTTTCCCGTTTCAAATAAAAAATCACACGTTATTAATCTGTAGCCAATTTCACCATTTTGCTCAACGTGTTAAAATTGCGCGTGGTGGCGTCAATTTTTAATTTTCGTTCGAGAAAATTGTTGTTGAGCTTGGTTTTGGCCGCGCTACCGGGGATGAAAAGATAGATGGCGCGGGGCGTGAAAATGAATCTGTCATCTCCGAAATCCTGCGATTGTAACGTTTCCACGAGTTTTTCATCGGGAAGTTGGTTGAATAGCGTAAAGAAAACGCGGGAAATATCGTATCCTTCTCCGAAAGGATTTTCCGCGAGCACCGCCTTAATTTCCGCAGGCGTTTTCACGATAATTTTCAAGTCGGCGCCGATATTTTCCTTGATGATTCTGTTCACTTTTCCCGAAACGTTCTTCGCCGGAAGTTCAGTATTGAGAATGACATTTCCGCTCTGAATCCACGTTTGAACGTTGTGGAAATCGGCATCATCGGAAAGCAACTGGCGAAGCTGCGCCATGGGTACGCGATTTTTTCCGGTGGGCGTAACTCCCCGAAGAAGAACGATGTATGTGTTCATAATTTATACCAAAGATGTTCTGTTTTTCATCCGCCTCAGGCCTGCAATCGGGTCAGACGGTACGGAGAAATTTATTTTCTTTTCCTTTTTTTATCTTCCTTTTCCTTTATGGCTTTCAATGAAGCCTTTATGGCTTCTTCGGAGGAATTGTACTGAAACTCGTATCCGGCGTTCTGAATTTTTTCAGCCGATACACGGTTGCCTTTCAAAATTAAACCGGCGGCTTCGCCCATTAGCAAACGCATAAAAAACGCCGGTACGTGGGGCATGAAAAACGGCCGCTTCATTGATTTTGCCAACGTGTACATGAAATCGGCATTGGTGATAAATTCCGGAGAAACCGCGTTGTACGCGCCCTGCATTTCGGTGTCTTCCACCGCTTTCAGATACATGTGGCAAAGGTCATCGATGTGAATCCACGACAGGTATTGTTCGCCGCTTCCGATGGGTGCGCCCAACCCGAAACGGGTGGGTAATACCATTTTTCTGAAAGCTTCGCTGTTTTTTGAAATCACGAAACCGGTTCGCAGCACTACTGTGCGCACATCGAGTTCATGCTGAAATTGGAAAGCGGCATCTTCCCATTTCCGGCAGGTGCGGCTCAGGAAATCGCTTTCGGTAGAGTCATCTTCTTCGGTATAAATTTTGTCGGTTGTTTTTTTGCCGTAATATCCAATGGCGGAGGCGGAAATGAAGGCTTCGGGCTTTTTATTCATCGATTTAAGCGTATCAATCAGAAGTTGAGCGGTTTGAACGCGGCTTTCCACAATTTTTTGTTTTTTGAGCCTCGTCCACGAATCTTCTCCAAGATTGGAACCGGCCAAATGAACAATAACATCGGCTTGCTCAAGGGCTTCTTTTTCTATTTCGTTTCGCTGGTAATCCCACCTGTAACGGGGAATTTCAGCCTTAATGTAGCGTTCGCGGCTGAGCCAGATAACCTTGTATCCTTTCTCGATAAGCAACCTCGATAGTTTTCGGCCTACTAACCCTGAACCGCCGGTTATTAAAATTGTTTTCATTTTTTGCAGATTTTAGAAGTCAGATCACAGGCATCGGACTTAAATTTGTCAGTCTATGCACTATTACTAAATTATTAACAAGAAAAGACGACATTTAGTTGCCGTCTTTGAATATATTTTTTTAATGGACGTTGCGTGCTACGCCTCTACGTTTTTAGTTATCTCGATAATTCCATGGGAACTTCCATGAGCAGAATTTCGGAATTTTCGAGCGCTTCAAGTGTGAAACTGTCGGTGTCCCGGATGCCGTAGCCGTCGCGTTCGTTAAGCGTTTGATCGCCAATTTTCGCGCTGCCTTTGATAACGAATACATACACGCCGTTTCCGTTTTTCTTCAGGTGGTATTCTTTGGCGATTCCTTTGTCGAAATTAGCGATATGAAACCACGCGTCCTGATGAATCCAAACACCGTCTTCGTTTTGATTGGGCGAAACTATTTGCTGAAAATCATTGGGTTTGGCAAAATCGGCAATGTGTTTTTGGTCGTACCGCGGAGCAACGCCTTTTTCGCGCGGAAATACCCAGATTTGCAAAAACTTTACCGGTTTATCCTGATTGGCGTTAAATTCGCTGTGCGTAATTCCTGTTCCGGCAGACATTACCTGTACATCGCCCTTGCGGATGATGCTGCCGTTGCCCATGCTGTCGCGGTGCTCCAAATCGCCATCGAGCGGTATGGATATGATTTCCATATCGTTGTGCGGATGCGTTCCGAAGCCTTCGCCACCTTCCACAAAATCGTCGTTTATAACGCGCAGCACACCAAAGTGCATCCTGTCGCGGTTGTAATAATTGGCAAAACTGAATGTGTGATTGCTTTTGAGCCATCCGTGATTGGCTTGTCCGCGGCTATCGGCGGAGTGATAAATTGTTTTCATTGTTTTTGTTTTTTGTGATTTTAAAATTCTTTTCTGCAAAGGTAGCAGCTTTGTGGATCGCCCGCATTGATGTATGTTAAGAAACGATTTACGCTTTGCGCGAACGATTGTTGCGCTCTGCCAGTTCTCCGCGCACGCGGCTCAGGCTTTCGGGCGTTACGCCCAGGTACGCGGCAATCATCCATTGCGGAACGCGCATTACAAGTTGAGGATAGGACTGGATGAAATCGAGGTATCTTTCTTCTGCCGAGGCGGCCAGCAGCTGAGTTACCCGCGTTTGCAGGCTTAAAATATGGCTGTGCAGCAACTTGTTGTTGAATTGAAGAAATGCCCGCGAGTATTGCGAAAGGCGCAGGATAAGTTCCTCATCCACAAGCAAAATTCTTGTGTCTTCAACGGCTTCAATGAAGTAATTTGACGGGCGGTTGAAATGAACGCTCTCGATATTGGCCACAAACCAATTTTCGGGCGCAAAAAGCAAGATGTGTTCCTTGCCTTTGTTGTCTAACGTGTATTGTTTCAACAATCCGCTTTCGATAAAGAACGTATGCTTGCAGGTTTCGCCTTCGCGCAAGGCAAAATCGCCTTTTTTCAGCGTCAGGGTTTTACAACTCGAAGGCAACAAGCTGATTGCCTGTTCATCAATATCGATATTTGACGTGAGAAAGGTGTTGAAATTATCATTTTCCATAACGTTAAAAACACAACGCGACGCAAAATGTTTTGCGCCGCGCTATAAATTTGTTGAATTATTGCGTTGTTTTATCGCTTACCGACATTCAAAATTGTAATCCCTGCAATATCTCCAAATATACACAGTTCCTTAAATTATAAGGAGTATTGCCTTTGTCTGCACGTTTTTCCAGTTTTAGAAAATAATTATCTAAATGTTCTTTTATTGCAGGGTAATCATTTATATTTATGGGGCTTATACCTTTTTCTTTTATCCCATTATGTGTATTTATTAGCCATAAATCTGCAAAGTCATGGCTATATCTTTTTATGTCCCTGCCACGTAAAATCGGTCGTATTAAACCGTCTGTTTTCAAACGCTCTTCCTCGGTTTTACAATTACTTAAAATCTCATCTTTCTTCTTGCCATCGATTATAAATGCTTCGTTGTAACCAGTAAGTATACCACGATAAATGTTTATATCCCAGTCTTTTAATGGAATACCTACTTTTTCTATTTTTTCTTTTATTCTCATTTCTATATCAGAAAGAATCACCCAACTTCCTGATCCATAATCACTGAAGTCAGTGATTATATGGTGTTGTAGTATATAATTGCTCAAATTATCTGTACACTTTTCTTTGACGATACAAGCTGCAGTTTTGCCTAAATTTTTCTGTTTAGAAAAAAGGAGTATGTTGACATCAACGGTTGCAGCATCGAATATCTTTTGTCCGGCAAAATCAATCAATTGTAGCGGATTAGTTTTATCTGCCAAAAATTTTCGGGTAGCTTCACCATATCCGGCACGCATCCATTTGTTGCTGGTGATGAACATCAGCAATCCGTTTGAGCGCAATAGATGGCAACCTTTTTCGTAAAACAGACAATAAATATCACCGGTACGGGCAAATGTTTCGTAACCCTGATTCTCGTATGACTTTGCAAGTTCACCACCATTGGCCTGAAGTTGGACGTAAGGCGGATTTCCGATTATAACATCAAAACCTTCAAAGTCTCCTTTATCGTTCAGCACTTCAGGAAATTCAAAGCGCCATTCAAAAGCATTTTTGTACAATGCATTATCTTGAATCCTGGCAATTATTAATTCTTGATTATTAATGTCTTTTGTGAGCTTTTCAATCCTTTTTGTCCATGCATCTTGTTCTTTTTTCGATTTGTCAAACAGTGTGCCTTGATTGGTCATTTCAAACAGCTCGCCTTTCAATTTAGATAGCCGTGTGATACGAGGATCATTGAGTTTTATTTCTGTTTCGAAATCATTCTTGATGGAAGCAATCAGTTGTTCCATTTCACGCTTCTCGTCTTTGTTAGTAGCGTTTCTGTAGGCATTTATAGCAAGTCGATAACTGGTAATTGTCCATTTACTTTTTTGTAATGCTTTTCCCAAATTAGCATCCAAAGAATATCTGCTGAGCAATGAGTCTCCGTGTTTTATATTCATATCTATATTCGGAAGTGTTTCCAATTCCGTAAAATCAGGCGATTTGTAATATGAACTTTTCAATAATTCTATCCAAAGCCTTAAACGACAAATTTTAACAGAATTATAATTAATATCTACGCCAAACAAGCATTTCTCGATTATTGTTTTACGCTCGTTGAAAATGGTTTCCTGAACGCGTTGGCTTTCTTTATTCTGATAATTATATCTGAATAGATTACCATTTTCATCCAAAATGATCAATTCGTCATTTTCAACGCTAATTTCGTATTCTTTCTTACGAATCCGTCTGCCTTCTTTATCTGCTAATATACCTAAATCGGATTTTATGACTATTAGTTCATTAAGAGCCGATACAAGAAAGTGGCCCGAACCCACGCTGGGATCGCAAATTTTTAATGAATTAACTATCTCATTCGCTGTTTGTATATCTATTCTGTCTATACGGTTATATAAATCATCAAATGATTGTACAGTGGAAAGTCCATTGTTCATGAAATAATCATTAAACTTTTGTGCAACGGCTCTACGCAAGGATTCACGACTCATATACATTGTTATGAATCCCGGAGTAAAAATTGAACCGTCTTTGTAGCCGTTTATCTTCTCAAAAACTTTCCCTAAAACCGAGGCATTGATTATGGTTTTATTGTTCTCTGCAATTTCATCACCGCCTTCACTGGCAAAATCATAAGCATCAAGAAAACCGAAGAAATATTCTAGAAGGTTTATTTTTTCTCCTCTCTTATAGTTTTCTGAAAGAATGGAATTATTCATCAACTCAATATCGGAAGAATCATCGAGCGAGTTGATTTTTATTGTTGTAGATTCTAATTCAGAAATCTCAAACAATGAACTGTTCAAGTACGGAACCCGTTGATATTTGGCTTTAACGGAACCGGCTCTCTCGTTTATATCACGCGCCAATACTTGATGAAACAACTTATATAATTCATCAAAATCGCCAATCGTTTTTGTATTTAAGAAAAGATAATCTTTATTGCCTCTATGATATGTAATTAATTGTCCCTCTAACAGCTTAAGAAATAAAATGCGGTTTATCCAGGTTAAACACAAACTTAGAGCAACACCAAAATATTGTTCATCTTTCGTGTTTCCATAGCTGCTTTTATTGGGTAATCTGTATAAAGCATCTTCGGTTTGTAATATATGTATGGCGTTTTCTATTAAGGAGCCATATTGGCGATTAGATTCTCTTCTTCTAATAACCAGAACATTATTCTCCTTGACTTCTTCCAATCCCATAATATAGAGTAACTCCTTGTAAAATTTATCGTTTAAAGAGTTACTGTC
>JAUNRY010000142.1 GCA_030539475.1 Bacteroidia bacterium
GCCTACGGCAAAACAACACAAAAAAACTCCGCCCGAAGTGGCGGTACTTATGGCTGTTTAGTACCGCCTTTCAGGCGAGTTAGGCAAACAAACGGATAATCATATAATTGTTTTTTACCCGAAAGAAAAGAAACTCTTGAGAAATGTTTTCTTTCACCTTTGCATTTCGAAAACTTACCGACGTAGTAATCACGTATAAAAAAGTGGAAATATAATTTTCCTGCTTCAATTAACAAACAAAAAGGACACGATACCATAGGCAATCGTGTCCTTTATTTTTTCTTGTTTATTCAAATATCGCCGGCAAATTTTCCTCCTCTTCTTCAGGCGGATCTTTCTTCACCACAAACGCGCTTATTTCCCAAAGCATATATAGCGGCAGCGTTACCACAATAAGTGAAAAAGGATCGCCGCCCGGCGTGATAATCGCAGCCAGAACCAGGCAAGCCACAAAGGCATGCTTGCGGAATTTCCGGAAAAAGGAGCGATAAATAAGCCCCAATTTCGACAATAGCCAGAACAAAAGCGGCAACTCAAACACAATACCCATAATGAGAACCAGCGTGTAAAAGTCCTTCATGTAAGAATCCAGCGAAATGGTATTCTGAATGAGATCGCTCAAATGAAAGGTAATCAAAAAGCGGAATATCAGCGGGAAAACAATAAAATATCCCACCAAACAACCGATAAGAAACATAAATCCGCCAAAAGCAAAGGCCGTTCGCACGCCTCTGGTTTCGTTTTCATAGAGAGCCGGGCTGATAAATCGCCACACTTCAAACAAGATGTACGGAATGGTTAAAAGCATGCCAAACGCCAGCGATGAGGAAATGTAGGTGAAGAACTGCGTCGTCATATTAATATTCAGCATTTCAACCTTAAACGCGTCGGCGGAAAAATCGGGCAGAAAAGGAATATATTTGCGGACTCCTTCAAAAAATCGGTAAGTTGCGAAATCGGAAGAGAGGGGAGCAAGAATTACGGAATCGAAAATTTTGGGAATTAGAATAAAACCGGCAATGGAAAAAATAAGTACGGCACCGATAATTCTTATCAAAGTCCAGCGGAACTCTTCGAGATGATCCCAAAAAGACATTTCTTTCTCATTCATGCAACCAACAGATTATAGAATTTAAGCTCGGAATTAATCCGTGAAATCATGAATTAATCCCGAGTAAAAAAAGATATACGCAACAAGTGTATTTAAAAAAATTACGGATTGCTTGGAGTAGAGGTTTTTTTATCGGCAGGTTCAGTTTTTATGTCTTCTTCTATGTCGTTAAGTCCTCTTTTAAAGCTGTTAATTCCTTTACCCAATCCTTTCATAAATTCAGGAATTTTTTTCCCGCCAAAAAGAATAAGTATAACCAATACAATGATAGGAATTTCCCATCCGTTTAAGTTGAAAAGCAGTGGATTCATAGTTTTATTAATTTGTTTAATTATTTACGAACGCTATATTTTATGCAGGTGCAAAAATAGAACTAATTATTCAACCTCACAATAATATTGTTATAAAGTTTTGTAAAAACCTTAAACGTAAAAAGAACAATCAATTAATACGGAATTTTTTTCTAAATGTTAACATTCAAAAAAAGCGTTCCTACACTGCTTTTTTGTTTTAAATTTGTATCGCTAAGTTTAGAACGATTATAATTAATGAATAAAATACACCTGCTTCTCATCGTCTTTTTATGTTTATCGATGAGAATTTTTTCTGTTCAGCCACCTGCCACGGAAGTTAGAGCTGTTTGGTTAACAACCAATTACGGCTTAGACTGGCCCCGAAACAAAATCAGTCATGAAGTGCAGAAGCGAGAGCTTATCTCCATTCTCGATAATTTGCAAAAGCATAATTTCAACACCGTAATTTTTCAGGTTCGGGCACGCGGGGAGGTTTTTTACGATTCAAAAATAGAACCCATGGCCTCCATTATTATTTCGGGAGGGTACGGAAAACCGAAATTCGATCCGCTGGCGTTTGTCATCGAAGAAACCCACAAGCGGGGAATGGAGTTGCACGCGTGGGTGGTAACGTACCCGCTGGGGCTCGACAGGCACGTGCGAAGCCTGGGAGCACGTTCGGTAACGAAAAAAAATCCGGGCATAACAAAACGACACAAAGGCGAATGGTTTCTCGACCCCGGAAATCCCAAAACCGATGATTATCTTTTATCGGTTGTAAAAGAACTGGTTACGAATTACGACATCGACGGCATTCATTTCGATTACATCCGCTATCCCGATAACACCGGCAAGTTCCCCGATGCCGGGATGTACCGCCTCTACGGCAAAGGAAAATCGCTGCAACAGTGGCGCCGCGACAATATTACCCGTTTCGTAACCAAGGTTTACGATTGGGTGAAAAGCGAAAAAAAATGGGTGCAGGTAAGCAGCGCGCCGCTGGGGCGCTATCGCGCGTTGGGAAATACGGGCAGAGGATGGACAGCCCTGGAAACCGTTTTTCAGGATGCCGCCCAATGGATGAAGACAGGAAAACACGACGCGCTTTATCCGATGATGTATTACAAAGAACATCTTTTTTATCCGTTTGTTGACGATTGGCTCGAAAACGGAAACAGCCGCATCATCGTTCCCGGGCTGGGCGCGTATCAAATGATAGAACTCGGATGGAGCCGGCAGGATATTGTGAATCAGATAGATTACACACGGCGTAACGAATCTGCCGGGCAGGCCTATTTCAGAACAGACAACGTGCTATCCAACACCAAAGGAATTTTAAATTCCATTGAACAGTATTACCGGCATCCGGCAAAACTGCCCGCAATGACCTGGCTTTCGAATGAAGTTCCTGACGCGCCACTTGACCTGACGGCTGAAAATGTAAACGGAAAGCTTCAGCTGAAATGGAAAACCGATGACGCGAAGGCGCGCGTAACGTATAATGTTTACCGGAGCGAATCGGATGATTTTGATGTGAATAAAGCCGAAAACATTATCGCCACCGGATTGCGCAAACCCACGTTCGAGTATTCCGCTCCTGTCGATGAAAAAGCGTATTATTACTTTGTAACGGTTTCAGACTCATACCATAACGAAAGCGAGATTGGCCATCCGGCATTTTTTGTTCATTCCGAAACGGTTAAATGAGTTTTAATTCGTATCTTTAAAAAATTATCGAAAAAATAACGTCAAGCAATTGAAAAAAGAAATATTTTTGCACAATGGATAGCAGTCAAAAATTAAGAAAACAGGTGAAAGACGAATTCATGCAATATCTTTCCGACAGGAAACACCGGAAAACACCGGAAAGATTTGCAATACTCGACCATATCTACAACACCAAAGGCCATTTCGACATGGACTCGTTGTACAAATCCATGATTGATGTGAATTTCCGTGTCAGCCGCGCCACCCTTTACAATACAATTGACCTGCTTTTGGATTGTGGCTTGGTGGTTAAACACCAGTTCGGAGGAAATATTTCCAAATACGAACGCGCCTACGGCAATGAAAATCACGATCATATCATTTGCACGGGTTGCGGCGATGTGTGGGAAACCAAAAACGGGAACCTGTTTACGCCGGCTCAGCAACGAAAAATCAAAAGATTCACCGTAAGTTATTACAGCATGTATATTTACGGAATTTGCAGCAAATGCAGTCACGCAAAGAAAATTGCTTTAAAAAAATTGAATAAAGAAACTAAATAGGACATTTAGACATTTAGACGAATAGAATTTAGACTGTTAACTATACATTATTTCAACAAGTTATCGATATAACAGAAATTTAAATGAATGATATTAACAGAATTGCAAATAATGATTCTCTCGTTCAAAAAAACAATCTAAAACAAAGTCTATTGTCTATAAATCTGTCTGTCTTCAAATCTAAAGAAAAAAAATGAAAGTCGATGTACTCTTAGGCCTCCAATGGGGCGACGAAGGAAAAGGAAAAATAGTGGATGTGCTGACGCCCAATTACGACATTGTAGCTCGTTTTCAGGGCGGGCCCAATGCAGGGCATACGCTGGAGTTTGAGAACCAGAAATACATACTGCGTTCCATTCCGTCGGGAATTTTCCAGCAGGGAAAAACAAACATTATCGGCAACGGCGTGGTGCTCGACCCCGCTCTGTTCAAAGCCGAAATTGAAGCGCTCGAAGCATCGGGGCATCCGCTCACCGACAGGTTGTTGATCTCGAAAAAAGCGCACCTTATTTTACCTACGCACCGATTGCTCGATGCGGCAATGGAACAAGCGAAAGGCGATTCCAAAATAGGAACAACCGGAAAAGGAATTGGCCCGGCATATACCGACAAAGTGAGCCGCAACGGCTTGCGTGTGGGTGACTTGTTTCACAATTTCGAAGAAAAATACAAACAAGCCACATCGAGACATATAGAAATGCTCGCGCAATACGATTTTGAGTACAACCTGGAAGAAATTGAAGCCGAATGGTTCGCCGGAGTAGAAAAATTGAAAGCCTTTCGCATCATCGATTCCGAACACTTTATCAACAAATCGTTGGCATCGGGCCAGGGAATTCTTGCCGAAGGCGCGCAAGGCTCCATGCTGGATATCGATTTCGGATCCTATCCGTTCGTTACATCGTCCAACACCATTTGCGCCGGCGCTTGCACCGGATTGGGCGTGGCGCCAAACAAAATCGGCGACGTCTTCGGAATTTTCAAAGCATATTGCACCCGCGTGGGCAGTGGCCCGTTTCCAACCGAACTGTTCGATGAAGACGGACAGCAAATGCGCGATGTGGGCAGGGAATATGGCTCCGTTACCGGCCGTCCGCGCCGTTGTGGTTGGATAGACCTGGTAGCCCTTCGCTACACGGTTATGCTCAACGGAGTTACCAAGCTGGTAATGATGAAAAGCGATGTGCTGGACACTTTCGAAACCATTAAAGCGTGCGTGGCATACAACATAAACGGCGAAGAAACCGAAGATTTGCCTTACGATATTTCCGAAAACATTGAACCCGTTTTTGTGGAATTGCCGGGCTGGAAAACCGATATGACGGAAATGCAATCGGAAGACGAGTTTCCGGAAGAGTTTAACAACTATCTCTCGTTTCTGGAAGAAGAGCTGGGTGTACCCATCGCCATTGTTTCCGTCGGGCCAAACCGGGCGCAAACAATTCTTCGGGAACAGAGCAAATGATTGTGCAATTAAATCGATATGGCGGACAACCTGCATCAGCAAAATTTGCGACACGCGGTAATGGATGAAATTGCGGCGAAACATTCCATCGAGGGGAAAATTATCGCGGCAATGAAAAACGTTCCACGCCATCTGTTTGTGAATGAAGAACAACAGGATGTAGCTTATCTCGATGAACCGCTGCCCATTGCATCGGGACAAACCATTTCGCAGATTGCTACCGTGGCCATGCAAACCCATTTGCTGAAAATGCAGAAAGGAGATTGCGTACTCGAAATTGGTACCGGAAGCGGATATCAAGCCGCTGTTCTGTGCGAATTGGGTTACAGGGTTTACAGCATTGAAAGGCACAGGAAACTTCATTTGGCAGCCAAAGAAAATTTATCGGATGCTGGATACAATGACGTGGTTTTAGTGCACGGCGACGGCTTCTACGGGCTTCCCCAATTTGCTCCCTTCGACGGTATTCTTGTTACGTGCGGCGCGCCCGAAATTCCGGAAGAACTGATAACCCAACTCGCCATTGGGGGCAGAATGGTTGTGCCGGTGGGCAAAAAGCTCCAGGAAATGATGGTAGTTGAAAAAACCGGTGAAACGGATTACTCCACTACCGGCGCAGGTTATTTTCGCTTTGTGCCCATGCTGAAAGGAACGGTGAATTAATGGGTGGGCTGTCATTTTTTGGACTTGCGGAAATTTGCGCTGGAAGCGCATCAGCCAATAGCGTGGGGCAACGCCCCGCGGAACAATGCTCCCCCACGCGAAAGCGCTGAAAGCGCGAAAGACTTGCTCACACCCTTACAGGGTTTGTTTTTTGG
>JAUNRY010000143.1 GCA_030539475.1 Bacteroidia bacterium
CCTTTCCATTTTCCGCCTTTCAAATCGAGCAATACTTCGCCTTGGCGGTTTAGATAGCCCCACCACTCGGGATGTTGAGGGTCTTTGAACCGGCTCCACGTGTACTCGTGCACTTTCTCGAACCAGGCGAGGCATTCTTGCGACCCGGTGAGTTGATAGCCTTTTATGAGCGAGATAAGGGTTTCTATGTGTACCCACCACAGTTTCTGATCCCATTCCAGTTGTTGGGGCGGAAATCCTTTTCTGTCCATAAAATAAAAGATGCCGCCGTGTTGTTTGTCCCAGCCATAATCGATCATTTTGAGGGTGATTTTTACGGCTTTGTCTATTAAATCGGGACGATGGAGGCGTACCCCCAAATCCATAATAAACCACATTGCTTCTATGGCGTGGCCGGGATTTATCAACCGCCCGTCGAACGTATCGGACAGTGTGCCGTCGGCATTTACGTTTTCTACGATAATGCCGCCCAGTTCGGGACGATAAAAAACTTCCAGCACTTCGTGAAGGCACTCATCGATGGTTTTTTTAAGGAAATCCTCATCAAGCAAGTGTTCTATTTCGAGTGCGAGGTTGCAAAGTATCATCGGCAGCGAGAACGATTTCAGGTTTCGCGTTCCGGCGTGTGCCTTGTTCCATTTTCCTTTGGGATTATCGCGCTTGGAAAGCACAATGTCGAACGTTTTTTTCGCCATATCGGCATAATCTTCGTTGCCCGTTGCTTTGCTCAGTTGCCCGAAAGCCATTGTGGCAAACGTGTAGGAGAAAATGTTGTAGGGCTCAACAATGGGTTTTCCATCTTGTGTGAGCGAGAAATACCAGTTGAGGTTGCCATCGTGGCCGTATTTTTTCAAAAACTCAGCTCCTTGAATGGCACAATCCAGCCATTCCCGCCGTTTTTCCACCTTGTTATACAGCATAGAAAACATCCAGACCTGGCGTGCTTGCAGCCAAACGAATTTGTCGGTATCGAAAACTCCGCCGTCGCGTGTTAAACAAGTGAAATATCCGCCAAATTCATCGTCTTGCGATTTGTTTAGCCAGAAGGGAATTATATTTTCGAATAACTCTTTTTTGTATTGATTTGAAAATATGTCAAAATCAATCATGATGCTTGCGTTTATTTTAATTTAATTATTGCTTATTTGGGTAAACTAAAAGTAATTCCTGCAAATTAAATCAAAATAATTTGAAATAACAAGCATATAATTAAAATAATTTATTAATTATGTTGTAAAACATATTTTGTATTAAAAAGCAAAGACTTTTAGAAATTCTTTATAAATTTGTGTTTTAATTAATTAGAAAGGTCATGACTAATAAATTTATTCAAGAAATTAATTCGGGTTCAAAAAATGCTTTGTTAAAGCGGGAGATTTTGTGCTATTACATCAATCACGGCGAAAACACATTGGCAGACTTGGGCAAGGAGATGAGTTTAAGCATTCCCACTGTTACCAAATTGGTTGGAGAACTCATTGAAGACGGCTATGTGATTGATTTCGGAAAACAGGAAACGGCAGGTGGGCGGCGTCCGAATATTTACGGTTTGAACCAAAATTCCGGATATTTTGTCGGTGTAGATATCAATCATTTCGATATGAATATAGGCATGATTAATTTTAATGGCGTGATGGTTAATTCGAAAATGAATATCCCTTACAGAGTTGACCATTCTGCCGAAAAGTTCGAAGAATTGTGCGTAATTATTGAAGATTTCTTGAATAACAGCGGAGTTCCGCGCGAAAAAATTATTAGCATGGGAATCAACATTTCCGGCCGTGTAAATACCCGGTCGGGGCATAGTTACAGTTATTTTTATATTGATGAACGTCCGCTGACTGAGATTTTTAGCGAACGCCTTGATATGAATGTGAGCATTGATAATGACTCGCGCGCGATGACGTATGGTGAATTTTTGAACGGATGTGTCAAGGGTGAGAAAAACGTTGTTTACATTAATGCAACCTGGGGATTAGGCATGGGGTTGATAATCAACGGCGAACTGTACTATGGGAAATCGGGTTTTTCGGGTGAAGTAGGGCATTATCCTACATTTGATAACGAAACGCTTTGCCATTGCGGAAAAAAAGGGTGTTTGGAAACCCAAGCCTCCGGCTCTTTTGTTCATCGGGTTTTCATGGAAAAGCTTAAAAATGGCAGTAGCAGCGTGCTTAGTAAAAAATACAAAAAAGGCGAAGAAATTAGACTGATGGATATAATAAATTCCGCTTTGCAAGACGATATGCTGTCGATAGAACTCATTGAAGAGGTGGGTTTTACACTTGGCAAAGCCATTGCGGGACTGATAAATATTTTTAATCCCGAATTGGTGGTAATTGGCGGAATTATGGCGCAGGCGGGCGATTACCTGCTTTTGCCCTTGCGCAGCTCTATAAAAAAATATTCACTGAATTTGGTCAATAGCGATACTTCGCTGAAACTCTCGAAGTTGGGCGATAAATCGGGAATTCTTGGCGCGTGCATGCTTGCGCGGAGTAAAACCATTGGATTAATAAAATCGTAGAAACTGCTCGGCTTTTTCCAGCGAATCCGGTTTGCCTACATCTATCATTGAAAAATCGTCCGGTTCAAATCCGTTGATATTCATTTTATTGCAGGCGGAAAGATAAAAATCTATGACTGAGAATTTATCGGGAAAATAGGTGAAATGGCTGAAAATTCGCGGTTCGAGAATATGTATTCCGTTGAAAGCCAATTTTCGATAATTATTGGAATTAAAGGCAGGAACGGGTGATTTTATTTCGCCCGTTTTTTCGTTTATCCAACCTTTTAGCCGGTTATTTTCATCGAAAAGCAGGTAGCGCGATGTTTTTCTGTTGCTCACGCAAAGAGTAGCAATCGATTCATTATCTTTGTGGTAATCAAGTATTTTATTTAAATCGAGGTTGGAAAGTATATCTACATTGTGAACAAGAAATGGCTTTCCGTCATTAAAAAACGAAGAGGCTTTTTTGATGCCGCCGCCCGTGTCCAGCAACTGTTCGCGCTCATCGGAAAATTCTATGCGGATGCCGAAATTGTCGTTGGCTTGCACGTAATCGATAATCTGCTCCGCAAAATGATGCACATTGATGATTATTTCATCGAAACCGGCAGCTTTCAGCTTTTGAATGGTGTGCCACAAAAGCGGCTTCCCGTTCACCGGAACCATTGCCTTGGGCATAGAATTGGTGAGCGGTTTAAGGCGTGTGCCGAGGCCGGCGGCGAAAATCAGCGCTTTCATATTCGGGTCAGTTCCTCGATTTAAACTCCTGTTCCACATTCTGTTCCCGGTGCACCAACGATACTTTTATCCCAAATTTCTTCGAAATATGTTCTGCCATTTTCTGCGCCGCGTAAACCGAGCGGTGTTGTCCGCCGGTGCAACCGAAAGAAACCATCAGGTTGGTGAAATTTCGTTCCATGTATCGTTTCACGTGGCTGTCAACCAGCGGGTAAATGTTGTTGAGGAACACTTTCATTTCGCCGTCGTCTTCCAAAAATTTAATTACCGGTTCGTCCAGCCCGTTCACGTTGTTGTACCTCTCAAACTTTCCCGGGTTGTTGATGGCGCGGCAATCGAAAACATAGCCTCCGCCGTTTCCCGACACATCGTTGGGGATTCCTTTTTTGTACGCGAAGCTAAACAGCCGCACTTCAAGTTCGCGTTTTTGGGTGTCGGCAAACTGCTTGAGATTAACCATTTGATGCAGTATTTTAGATAAATACGGGTATTCGCCGAAACCGTTTTTGAGCAATTCCCCAAGGTTGTTGAGCGCAAACGGAATGCTCTGTATGAAGTGCGGTTTCTTCTCGAAATACCCCCTGAATCCATACGCGCCGAGCACTTGCAATGTGCGAAACAGCACAAATAAACGAAGTTTTTTTATGAATTTGGCTTCGTCCACTTCTTTGTATTTTTTGAGGGAAGCGATATATGTTTGTATCAGTTCGTCGCGTAAATCATCGGGGAAATTGGCTTTTGCCTGCCATAAAAACGAAGCTACATCGTAATGAACCGGCCCTTTTCTCCCGCCCTGATAATCTATAAAGTAGGGGTTCCCATCGACCAGCATCACGTTTCGCGACTGAAAATCCCGATACAAAAAAGTGTCCGATTTATCTTGAAGCAGGTGTTGCGCCAGTTTGTCGAAATCGTTTTCGAGGAGGTCTTCCTGAAACTCCATTTCGGTTGTTTTCAGGAAGTTATACTTAAAATAATTTAAATCCCAGTACACGGAGCGGGCATTAAATTCGGGTTGCGGGTAGCACACGCTGAAATCCAGCCCTTTCGCTCCTTTCGCCTGAAAATCGGCTAATTGAGCAATGGTTTTGTGCAGCAACTCTTTTTCTTCGGAACTGAAAACGCCCGTCAACCTTCCGCCTTTTATGGCATCGAACAGCACATTATCTCCTAAATCTTGTTGAATATAAAACAATTCGTCATCGGAAACGGCGAGAACTTGAGGAGTGTTTAATTGCTGCTTGTGAAAATGCCGCGATAATTCGATAAACGCATGGTTTTCTTCTTTCGACTGGCCATAAACGCCGATAAGGGAAATTTCGTCTTGCTGCAATCGATAATATCGTCTGTTGGAACCGGACGAGGGCAGGGGCTCTATCCGGGGATTTGATTTTCCGGTGTAGTTTTTAAATAATTGTATGAGTTGTTGCATATTCATTCGGGTTATTTTTTTGATGCTTCAAAAAAAGCTTTTTCTCTCTCTATTTCTGCTTTAAGTTCTTCTTCCGAAGGTAAATACAGTTTATATTTTGACGCGAAAAGTTGTTTGCTGTCTTTTAATACAGAGTATTTTGCAATGGTAGAATCGGTTTCGGTGCAGAGCAATATGCCGATAGTGGGATTATCCATTTCGCTCCGCTTCAAATCGTCGAACATTCTCACGTACATATCCATCTGGCCAATATCTTGATGGCTCATTTTGTTTGTTTTGAGTTGGATAAGCACAAAACATTTTAAAATATAGTTGTAGAAAACCAAATCGATGTAGAATTCGGATGTTTCGGTGCGGATGTGTTCTTGTCGCGAAACAAAAGCAAAGCCCTTGCCCAATTCCAATAAAAAAGATTGAAGATTATCCAGCAAGGCTTGTTCCAACTCTTTTTCAACATACGTTTCCTTTTGCGGGAGATTTAGAAATTCAAGCACATAGGGGTTTTTTATGAATTCTTCTAAAGTCGGAGTTTCTTCTTGTGTTGTTTTACGCGCTTCTTCTATTGTGGGCGTTTTATTGGCCGAAAGCAACAGCCTGTCGTAATAGAGAGAGGAAATATTTCTTCTGAGTTCTCGCACGCTCCAACCACTTTGCATTGATTCTACGAGATAAAACTGTCGTGCTTGTTCGTTTGTAATACGTATGAGTTCAACATAATGACTCCATGTCAATTCGGGTGACACTGTCTCCCGAATTGGAAATGTGAGGTAAAACTGGCGCATACGCCTGAGTTCTCTTTCGTCAAACCCTTTTCCAAATTCGTGATTTAAGGCAGAAGAGAGTTCTTTTAGAATATATTTTCCGTATTCGGCGCGATGTTTTCCGTCTTGTTCTTCCTCAACAATTCGTTGTCCGATGTGCCAGTATGCCGCCACCATTGTTGTGTTAATGGCGCGATAGGCATTTCCGCGCGCATTATTGACAATAGTTTTAATGTCTTGGATAAACTGTTGACGGATGATTTCTGTGTTCATATTTTTTTGTTAAGAATTAACTGATTTTTTTATTCGTTCGCCGGAATTACGGTTTTTGAGTGAAGAACGCTGCTTAACATTTTCCAATATTCAAACTCATTTTTGGTTAATTGAAACATGAAATCGTGAGGAAAACGGTCTATATTTCTTTTTACAGATTGAATTAAAATTCTCGTTTCTACACCGTACATTCCTGCCAAATCGCGG
>JAUNRY010000144.1 GCA_030539475.1 Bacteroidia bacterium
GCCAACAGCTAACAGCTAATAAAACAGACACATTAAAATATTATGACAAAAGGAATTGTAAAAGGTATCATCTCCAACTTGGTAATTGTGGAAGTTGATGGGCCGGTTGCCCAAAACGAAATTGCCTACATCAACTTGGATGGAACGGAGCTGATGTCGGAAGTCATCAAAGTTATCGGTAAAAACGTTTACGTGCAGGTTTTCGAAAGCACACGCGGGTTAAAAGTGGGCATGAATGTGGAATTTCAGGGGCACATGCTCGAATCCGTACTCGGGCCCGGGCTGCTGGAGAGAAATCTCGACGGGCTTTCGCACGACCTCGATAAAATGGAGGGTGTTTTCTTAAAACGCGGCGAATACACCTTTCCGCTCGACGAAGAAAAACTATGGAGCTTTAAACCCATCGCGCAAGTGGGCGACAAGGTTTCCGGCGCGTCGTGGTTGGGCGAAGTGGACGAAAACTTCCAACCCCACAAAATCATGGTGCCCTTTAGCATGACGGATGAATACACCGTAAAAAGCATCGCCGAGGAAGGAGAATACAACATTTATCACACCGTTGCCGTAGTAGAAGATAAAAACGGCACGGAGCACAAACTGAACATGATTCAAAAATGGCCGGTGAAAATGCCCGTAACCTTGTATAAAAATAAGCCGCGCCCGTATAAACTTCTCGAAACCGGCGTTCGCACCATAGATACGCTGAATCCCATTGTAGAAGGCGGAACCGGATTCATTCCCGGCGCGTTCGGAACGGGAAAAACCGTGTTGCAGCACGCCATTTCAAAGCAGGCCGAAGCCGATATCGTAATTATTGCCGCGTGCGGCGAACGCGCCAACGAAGTAGTGGAAATTTTCACGGAATTTCCCGAACTCGACGACCCCCACACCGGACGAAAACTCATGGAACGAACCATCATTATTGCCAATACATCCAATATGCCGGTTGCGGCGCGCGAAGCGTCGGTTTACACGGCAATGACCATCGGCGAATATTATCGGGCAATGGGGCTGAAAGTGTTGCTGATGGCCGACTCCACATCGCGTTGGGCGCAAGCCTTGCGTGAAATGAGTAACCGTCTGGAAGAACTTCCCGGCCCCGATGCTTTCCCCATGGACTTGTCGGCAATTATTTCCAACTTCTACGGACGTGCCGGACACGTAACACTCAACAACGGACAGGAGGGTTCCATTACATTTATCGGAACCGTATCGCCGGCCGGTGGTAACCTGAAAGAACCGGTTACCGAGAATACGAAAAAAGTAGCCCGCTGTTTCTACGCGCTCGAACAAGACAGAGCCGACAGAAAACGATATCCGGCCATAAACCCCATCGATTCGTATTCGAAATACATAGAATATCCCGAATTTGAAGAATACATTTCGAAAGAAATTTCGGATGATTGGACAACGAAAGTAAACGATATTAAAACACGGTTGCTGCGCGGTAAAGAAATTGCCGAACAAATCAATATTTTGGGCGATGACGGCGTTCCGGTGGAATATCACGTTACTTTCTGGAAATCGGAACTGATTGATTTTGTGATTCTCCAGCAAGATGCTTTCGACGAAATTGATTCGGTAACGCCCATCGAACGGCAGAAATACATTCTGGACATGGTGGTAGATATGTGTCGCGCCGAGTTCGAATTTGACAACTTCAACCAAGTGGCAGATTATTTCAAACAATTGATAAACGTTTGCAGGCAAATGAATTATTCGGAATTCAAATCGGATAAATTCAACGAATACCGCTCGCAGTTAGCCGAATTACTCGAACGCAAACAAGTAGAAAACTAAGTAAATAGAAACACGGCTAACAGCTAATTTAATTAGTAATTATTAATTGCTAATTAGAAATTGCTAACAGCCAACAGCTAACAGAATTATGGCCAAAGCATTTCAGAAAATATACACAAAAATAACTCAGATTACCAAAGCAACGTGTTCGGTAAAAGCCACCGATGTAGGTTACGATGAATTGGCAACCGTAGAAGGCCGCTTGGCGCAGGTGGTAAAAATCATCAACGATGAAGTTACGTTGCAGATTTTCGAAGGAACCGAGGGAATTCCCACCAACGCCGAAGTAATTTTCCTGGGCAAAGCTCCTTCGCTGAAAGTGGGCGACCAGCTTGCCGGCCGTTTCTTTAACGCCTTCGGCGACCCGATTGACGGCGGCCCTGTTCCCGAAGGCGAGGAACGTCAGATTGGCGGCCCATCGGTAAATCCCGTTCGCAGGAAACAGCCATCGGAACTCATAGCCACCGGTATTTCCGGTATCGACCTGAACAATACGCTGGTATCGGGACAAAAGATTCCGTTTTTTGCCGATCCCGACCAGCCTTTCAATCAGGTAATGGCAACCGTGGCGCTGCGTGCGAAAGCCGACAAAATCATTCTGGGCGGAATGGGAATGACCAACGACGACTATTTGTACTACAAAAACGTGTTTAGCAACGCCGGAGCGCTCGACCGCATTATCATCTTCATGAACACCACGGAAAATCCGGCGGTGGAGCGGCTTCTCGTTCCGGATATGTCGCTAACAGCGGCCGAATATTTTGCCGTGGAGAAAAACGAAAACGTGCTGGTGCTTCTGTCGGACATGACCTCGTATGCCGACGCGTTGTCTATCGTATCCAACCGCATGGATCAAATTCCTTCGAAGGATTCCATGCCGGGTTCGTTGTATTCCGATCTGGCGAAAATTTACGAAAAAGCGGCGCAGTTCCCCAACGGCGGTTCCATAACCATTATTGCCGTAACTACGCTTTCGGGCGGAGACATCACGCACGCCGTGCCCGACAACACGGGTTACATTACGGAAGGGCAGTTGTTCCTTCGTCAAGACAGCACCATCGGTAAAGTTATCGTTGATCCGTTCCGTTCGCTATCGCGTCTGAAACAGTTGGTACAAGGCAAGAAAACGCGCGAAGACCATCCGCAATTGATGAACGCCGCAGTGCGCCTTTACGCCGATGCCGCCAACGCCAGAACAAAACTCGAAAACGGCTTCGACCTCACCGATTACGACCAGCGCGCATTGGCATTTGCCAAAGATTATTCGGAATACCTTCTCGCCATTGATGTGAATTTGGATACCGAAGAAATGCTGGATACCACGTGGGGGTTGCTGTCGAAGCACTTCAAGCCGCAAGAAGTGAACATGAGGATGGATTTGGTGGAGAAGTA
This sequence comes from Bacteroidia bacterium, assembly GCA_030539475.1. Taxonomy (GTDB): domain Bacteria; phylum Bacteroidota; class Bacteroidia; order Bacteroidales; family Dysgonomonadaceae; genus Petrimonas. The sequence continues at coordinate 3,193 of JAUNRY010000144.1, forward strand.
TTGGAAGAATTAACCCCCTAAATTTCCTGGAGACTTTTTCCAAACAAGTCTACGAAACCGTCTGGCCGATTGCCGGCCTGACGGATGAAATTAAATAAAAGAGCTTATCGAAAATTTCGATTGCCTAAATGTATACAACATGTCCGATATCCTAAAATACGAAAACAGTGAGGTTGAAGATAAGATAATACTTGTTCGAAACCAGCATGTTATCATTGATAGTGATGTGGCGGAGTTGTACGGAGTGGAGACCAAGCGCATCAATGAAGCCGTTAAGAACAATCCTGAAAAATTTCCGGCAGGATATATTCTTGACTTATCAAATGATGAGTGGAATTCTTTAAGGTCGAAAATTTCGACCTTAAAGAGCGGTCGGGGAGAACATACGAAATATATTCCCAAAGCTTTCACCGAAAAAGGCCTTTATATGCTCGCAACCATTCTGAAAAGTGCTAAAGCCACGCAAACAACCATCTTGATTGTGGAAACTTACGCCAAAATCAGAGAATTGTCACGTACAATTAAAGAATTATCGGAAACGAAAGAAGAATTTCAACAAAAATCGTTGATGGAAAAGGGCGGAGACATTATTTCAGAAATATTGGGACAGGATTTAATGACAACCGATACCGAAACCAGTATCGAACTGAATTTTGCAGTGCTGAAACTTAAGCATACCGTAAAAAGAAAAGAAGGAAAAGATAAAAAGCAGTAAATTCCCGAAACCGTCTGGCCGATTGCCGCTCTGACGGATGAATTAATAAAAACATGGCTATAAAATTTCAATACAATAAAACCTCGCGCCAGCAGTTGGAAAAACAACTGGGGATACGCGAGCGTGCGCTTCCCACGCTGCAAAGCAAGGAAACGGCGTTGCGGATGGAGGTGAAAAAAGCAAAAAATGAAATAGACGAGCTGGAAAAAGAACTGGAAAAGCAAATCCAATCGTACGATAAAATGATGGGGATGTGGAATGAATTTGATGCCAGCCTGCTTCGGGTGAAAGACGTCCGGCTTTCGAAAAAGAAAATAGCCGGCGTGGTAATTCCCATGCTCGATGGCGTGGATTTCGAAACCAAACCCTTCAGCATATTCAACCGGCCCAAATGGTATCTTGACGGCATTCAAACACTCGAAACACTTGCCGAAGTGGGAATACGCCGTGATTTTCACGAACTGAAAGTGCAACGGCTCGACTACGCGCGAAAAAAAACCACCCAAAAGGTAAATCTCTTCGAGAAAGTGCAAATTCCCGGCTATCAGGATGCCATTCTGAAAATCAAACGATACCTGGAAGATGAGGAAAATCTTTCCAAATCGTCACAAAAAATAATGCGGTCTCTAATAGAGAAAAGGAAAGAGGAGGATAGCGTATGGTAGCAAAAATGAAAAAATTCGTATTTCTTGCTTATCACAAGGATTACGACAGGTTTCTTCACGAGTTGCGCGACTTAGGCCTCATTCACGTGGCCGGAACAGACCGGACAATAGAAGACGAGGATTTGAATGAGTTTTTCGTAAGGCTGAAGCAGTTGAAGGAATCACAAAAGATACTGGAGAGGCAAATAGATAAAAAAACGGAAATTGCTTTTAATGAGCCCGATACGGAGTTGGGAGAAACCATTCCCCAAAAAATAGAACTTATCCAAAACCAAAAAACGTCGCTTAATCAGCAATTGCAGGTAAGCATTAAAGAGCGCGACGCGTTGTTGCCGTGGGGAGATTTCGAGCCCGAAAGCATCAAACAACTGGAAAAAGAAGGTTACCGGTTCAATTTTTTTATCGTTCCCGATAATCAATACAACCCCGATTGGGAAACGCTTTACAACGCGGTAATCGTGAAACGGGAAACCTCCAAAACCTATTTCGTTACCGTTACTAAAAACGACGAAGTCGCCGTTGAACTGAACCTGGAATCCATAAAGATGCCCGAAATTTCTCTCACGCAACTCAATGAGCTGATTGCATCGCTACGCGAAAAAGTGGAGAAACAGGATGAAAAACTGAAAAAGCTTGCAACCGATTTGCCTTCGTTGAAAGCTGCCATCGACGATTTCGAACGAAAAATAAACTTTACCAAAGTTCGTCGCAGCTCCACATCGCTCGCCGACGATAAACTCATGATGCTGCAAGGCTGGGCGCCGGAAGATAACCAGAAAGAAATATCGGATTACCTGGAATCGAAAGCGGTGTATTACGAAGTTTCCGACCCTGCACCCGAGGATAATGTGCCGGTAAAACTTGTGAATAACAGATTTTCGCGGCTTTTCGAGCCCATTACAAAAATGTTTGCTCTGCCCGTTTATGGCGAATTGGATCCCACGCCCTTTTTTGCTCCGTTTTTCATGCTGTTCTTTGGGTTGTGTATGGGCGATGCCGGTTACGGTTTAATCATTTTGGGGGTGGCCACCTATTTTAAAATGAAAAATAAGAACAGCGAAATGAAAGGTATCTTTGAATTGTTTCAATGGTTTGGTGGCGCCACGTTTGTGGTGGCAACCGTTACGGGAACATTTTTCGGGATACCGCTTTTCGGAGCGCCATTGCTTCAGACATTCTACACCCGCTTGCTGGGTGCGGGCGAAGGCGCTGACTCGGCCGCCCTTGCACAACTGATGCAAGATAAACTTATGATTTTCGCCATAGCCATTGGC
>JAUNRY010000145.1 GCA_030539475.1 Bacteroidia bacterium
CCCCATACCTCCAAAATTGTAGCACCTGAAGATAACAAAGAACTCGCATACTCTCCAGCTATCTTGCCTATTTGATAGCTATCGCCCCCTACATATGATGTGTATTCATCAGAATTAATTTTTCTATCTACGATTATGGTTGGAATGCCGGCTCTGTATGCTTCAACCGCAATTGGTGTAATAAAATCGGATTCATTCGGGGAGATGATTAATACGTCGACTTTTTTATTCATCAGTTCCCTAATCTGTTCAACCTGAAGTTGATTGTTCTCATGAGCATCTTTTAAAAGAATGACTAGGTTATCGTAATTTGATGCTTCAATATTCATTTCTATTTCCATAGCTTGTCTCCAGACATCATCTGTCATGCATTGCGAGAAACCTATGACATATTGTTTTTCCGATCTCTCTTTGCAAGCAATAAAATAAACGATCGTCAAAAGCAAAAGAATTATATGGGAAGTTTTTACCTGCATGATGAAGTAGTAAGATAAAACAACAAAGATAATGAAATTTCTTTCTTTGTTTTATTCTTTTTTTATTATTGCTTTTATCCCCTTCCCCACAAAAAACAGCACAATCAGCACAAAAATAATGAACGCTCCCGACGGTACATTCAGGTAATACGACAACAGCAGCCCAATAACACACGCCACAAAACTAATTCCTACGGAAAGAGAAATTATTCGGGAATAATTCACGGTAAAAAGGTTGGCCGTCATTTGCGGAACGGTGATGAGCGACATCAGCAGCACAATTCCCACCAAACGAATGCTCAGCACGATGGTTACGGCAATAAAAAGCATCATGGCGTATTCAATAAACTGGGTATTTACTCGTCGGGTTTGAGCAAACTGCGTATCGAACGATACCGATACAATGGCATGATAATTAACCGCAAAGAACAGAAAAAGAATGGCGGAAAGTATAACAAGCGCAACAATATCGGTTTGAGTGATGGTAAGGATATTTCCGAAAAGATATTCCGATAGGTTGGGCGCATAACCGGGCGTGAGAAACGTGAGCATAATGCCGATAGCCATTCCCAGCGACCAGAAAACGGCAATGGCCGAGTCTTCGCGCACGCCCTGTTTTTGAGACATCCACTGGATACCGAAAGCCGAAAAAACAGAAAACACCATGGCCGAAAAAATGGGATTCAAGCCAAAATAAAAACCTATGCCCAGCCCGCCAAACGAAGCGTGAGTAATGCCGCCGCTGATAAAAACCAACCGGCGCGTAACCACATACGTGCCTATAATGCCGCAGGCAATACTCGCGAAAAGGCTTCCCAACAACGCGTTGCGAAAAAAAGCGTAGTTTAGCAGTTCAAGAATGTTCATCTGATGCGGGTTGATGGCGAACGGGTGTTAATCCCAAATCGTAAATTGTCAATCGTAATTCCTAAATTGTTACGCGTGCATTTTCGCTTCGCGCATATCGCTGACTATAAGCACTATTTCGTCTTTTATTTGGTCGGGAATAGCTATTTCTCGAAGCTGCAGGCTGCGCACCCACCTCGGTTTTTCTTCATCTACGATGGTGTAAAACACCTCGCGAAACTCTTCCACTTCCTTATCGGAATAGCCGGCAGAATCCCGAAAATGAAAACGGTCCAGCTCCTCATCGTCAAAATATTCAGGTTCTTCCTTGAAAGCGGCAATAAGGCTGTCTTTCTCGCACACTTCATGCGCACCGCAGCATCCGCTGTCTTTCTCCTCCTTGGTTCTCACATCAATGGGGGGCAAAGGAGTCTCGCGCTCCCGCGTATTTCCTTTCCGGCGTTGAATAGAATTGGAAAGGTACAACGCCAGAATAAAGAAAACTATGATGCTTGCTAAAATATATAAACTTGTCATACAATTTACGATTTACGGTTTGGAATTTGGGATATGGTAAATCCCGCTTTTATTAAATCTTCCCAAAAATTGGGATACGATTTGCTCACAACGTGCGGATCATTTATCAGAATAGACTTAAACGGAATGGCTGCCGGCGCCAGCGACATGGCCATACGGTGATCGTCGTATGTATCAATTGCCGCGTTTTCATCCACAAAGCAGCGCTCACCATCCCATTCCAGCATTTCACTCTCGGTTTCGCGCAATACGAACCCCAGTTTTTTCAGTTCTATTTTCAGCGCTTCAATCCTGTCTGTTTCTTTAATTCTCAGGCTTTGCACACCCGAAAAAATAAAAGGCACGTTCAGGAAACAGCACGTGGCGGCAAAAGTTTGCGCCAAATCGGGTTCGCCCACAAAATTATGGAAAAATTTCTTGTTGGGTTTTCTCGCTTTTCGGATAATTACGCCGTCCGAAATATATTCGGTGGTAATGCCCAGATCGGCAAAAAGGTTTACCAGGTTGGAATCTCCCTGATAGCTGTCTTTCTGCAACCCCAGCAACGTTACTTCCGCGCCGGGACAGAGCGCCGCCATTTCGTACCAGTAAGACGCCGCCGTCCAGTCGGATTCCACCTTGAGGGTTACCGGCTTGTAAACCTGCGGCTTTATGATTATTTTATTGTCTTCCCATTTTACTTGTACGCCGTATTGTTCCATCATTTTAATGGTGAGGTTGAGATACGGTTTCGAAATAACGTCGGTTTTTATGTTGATTATCAATCCTTTTTCCATGGTGGGAGCCACCATCATAAGGGCCGACAGAAACTGCGAACTGATATTTCCCGAAACATACACTTCTCCCCCTTTCAACCTTTTTCCCTTGATTTTCAACGGCGGGCAACCCTCGTTTTCGAGGTATTCAATATCGGCATCCAGCGCTTTCAAGGTATCCACCAGCGGATATATAGGGCGCTCGTGCATTCGTTTGGAGCCTTTAAGAATCCATTCTCCGTCCATTCCGGCAAGGAACGCGGTAAGAAAACGCATGGCGGTGCCGGCTCCTTTCACGTCGAAAACGTTGGAGTCGGAGTTAAAAGCATCTACGATGACTTGCGTGTCTTCGCAATCCGAAAGATTTTCCACCGGATTGGTGTTCAAACTTAACGCGTTCAGCACAAGCATTCTGTTGCTTATGCTCTTGGAGGCCGGAAGCTGGATGGTTGCTTTTAACTTATCGGGCGGATGAATTTTATATTGCATGCTATTTTTTCACAAAAATACTAAAAAAATACGGAGTGATAAAGGAATGGATTATCCTTTAGGTTTATTTAAAGCGTTTGCTGTTTATTCTTAAAAAAGTAATTTTTTCGTAAGCATTCTCCAATCCGTTTTCGAAGACGATACCTACATCGCCGTTGTTAAAAATCGCCATATCGGAATACGCGGAATGGCCTTCGTAAACCGATACTTTTGGTTGCCAGGATTCACCCCCGTCGCGGCTGATCTGGATAGTCATGTTTTTTCTGACGGTTGAGTGCGGATTTGAAAAAAGCAACGTGTCGGTAATTTTGCCGTTCCGGGTATAATTCACAATACTTCCCTGACAAACAGGCTCAATCAGCTGTTCAGCGTGTTGCAACGGGGTTAATGTTTCTCCGCCATCGGCGCTTTGTGCCTGCAACCGGTGGTTTTCCTGCCGATTCATGTTCCGCATGTTCAGTAAAACCGTTCCATTGGGAAGTTCAGTGGCAGTGCTTTCGTTTGCATTGGGAATTGTTGTGGATTCGCCTAAGTTCCACGATTTTCCGCCGTCATCGGAATACAACATCTGCGAGAAATGGTTGTGTGTGCCTGATTTCACGTGATTCGACGGCACAATTAGCCGGTTCCTGTACTGATCCGATTGTAACTGAATTCCGTGGCAAGGTCCGGTGGCATACCACGTCCAATCGTCTTTTTTCACGTCTTTCGTAATCTCAACCGGCGCCGACCAGCTCAGGCCGTCGGTATCGGAATAGATAACGAAAACGCGCCGGCCATCGCTGCCGGTTCCGGCAATGATTTCTGCTTCGGTGTCTTCGCCCCGGTTTTCGCAATAAACAAGTATAATTCTGCCGTTTGTTTTGTCCAGGATAGGAACTGGATTTCCTGAAACGTTTCTGCCGTTATCGCGCACAAGCATAATGGGGCTCCACGATTTTCCCCCGTCAACCGAACGGCGCATTACCAAATCAATGTCGCCTGTGTCGGAACAACCGTTCTTTCGGGCTTCAGCAAAAACCAACACCGATTCCTGCTGCGTGAGAACCATTGCCGGAATTCTGAAACAGGCGTAATCGGCATCGCCTTTCCGGAAAAGGGTTTGTTCTTGCGTATAAGCAATTGAGATTTGAAAGAAAATGGCGAAAAATACAAATGCTTGTTTCATGATTAACCGATTAATCCGTATAAAAATATCAGCAAAATGGCTATCGGAGCCAAAAATTTCAGAATAAAACTGTATCCCTTAAGAAAAGTTACTCCCATTGAAATTTTCCCGTTATTGGTCAATTGCGCTTGTGTGATTTTTTTATCGAGATACCAACCTACAAAAAGCGATATGAATAAACCGCCTATGGGCAGCATAAATTTTGCCGACGCCATATCCAGCAAATTAAAAAACGGCAATGAAACGGCAGATACCGTTCCCAGAACCAGCACTCCAATCACCACCAAAAGCAGCGCTTCTCTTCGGCTCATCCTGTATTCTTCGTGAATGTAAACCGTTACAACTTCCATTAAAGATATGGTAGAGGTGAGGGCGGCAACCGACAACAGCAGAAAAAAGATGGCCGACCAAATGATGGAGCCTTGCATGTGATTGAAAAGCTCGGGAATGGTAATAAAAAGCAAACCCGGGCCGCCTTCCACCAGGTTGGAAACAATTGTATCGGGATTGGCAGCGAGCGCAAAAGCGGATGGAAAAATAACCATTCCGGCAAGAAGAGCCACCATGGAATCGAGCACGGATACCTGTACGGCTATTTTCGTTAAATGGGTGTCGTCTCTGAAATAAGAAGCGTACGTCATCATACATCCCATTCCCAGCGATAGGGAAAAGAACGCTTGCCCCATAGCATCGAGAAAAACGGTTGATTTTACTTCCTGCAAATCGGGTTTGAAAAGGAAATTCAGGCCGGCGGCGGCACCATCCAGCGTAGTTGCTCTGATAACCATCACTATGAGAAGGAGAAACAAGACGGGCATCATTATTTTTGCCGATCTTTCTATGCCTTTCTGAACGCCTGCAAAAATAAAAAACGCGGTAAGGAGCACAAAAAATACCATTAAAACAATTTGCCGGGTGTTGTTTGCCAGCAGTTGGTTGAAATTGGCGGAAAAATCGCTAACCGTATGCAAAGTTCCTGTTATCGATTGGATAAAGTAATCTACCGTCCATCCGCAAACAACCATATAAAAACCCAAAATAACAAATCCGGTGAGTACGCCCAGCCTGCCCACCCATTTCCATTGCGTGCCGGGGGAGAGTTTATGAAAAGCGCCGGCTGCATTTGCCCGGGACGATCGGCCTACAATAAATTCGGCCACCATCAGAGGAATCCCGAAAAACAGAATGCACGCAATGTAAATAATTATAAATATTGCACCGCCACCATCGGCGGTTTCGCTCGGGAAGCGCCATATATTTCCCAACCCCACTGCCGATCCGGCCGCAGCGGCCACCATACCTAACTTGGAGCCGAAAGTAGATCTTGTTTCACTCATATTTTTTCCGGATTTATCTTACAAACACCCATTTGCTGCTGGTGGAGAGTTGCGGGTAATAGAAATAACCTTCGTAGTCGAAAGCTTTTACCTCTTCGGCTACTTTTAGCTGATTTTTGATAATAAACCGCGCCATCAGGCCACGCGCCTTTTTGGAATGGACTACAATTTGCTTAAAGTCGTTGTTTTACTGCTGAAGAAAGTTTATTTAGATAATACTTGTGCCTTTAGGC
>JAUNRY010000146.1 GCA_030539475.1 Bacteroidia bacterium
AAATTACGTTTAGAGAGAAAGCTGAGAATATTATCAAAAGAGCTGAAGAAAAATTAAATTGTAAGTGATGATTTTTTGTTTGAGGCTTCTCCCTACGGTAGAGACGTTGCACGCAACGTCTCTACGGTAGTGTGTTGTATTTATCCGTTGCCCAATTAATAACGTTGTTTTCAATGTATTCCGCAATGCGGTTCATTTCGTGACGGTCGCGGATAATGCGATCGTGGTAACGGGATTGCCAAGCAAAAGAAATATTGTTTTGATTGGCGTATCGGGTTACGGCTGATTTAAAACCGCGGATTACGACAGATAATGTACCCGCTTTTGGCGATATCGCGGACATTGGTTCCCCTAATGTAGAGACGTTGCGCGCAACGTCTTTACGGCGGTGATGGGGCACAATATCATCAATAAACACTATTAGATGTATGTGGTTGGGCATTACAGCGAACAATGGTATTTCGGCATACGGATAATGCGATGCGATGTTTTCTATCTGTTCCACCGCATACTTCCCAATTTCCGTATATTTCATTTTATCATCCCATATTTTCCCAAAAAAACATTCCATCCCTGCCGTGCAAACGGTAACGAAATACGCACCGCCGTTGTAATCGTGAAACACAGCGCGTGAAGACGGTATTCGATATTTATTTTGGAATTTATCGGACATACATCATTTATGATTATGACAAATATACTAAATCTGACAATTTTTTTAATAGAGAGACGTTGCGCGCAACGTCTCTACTTTTCGAAGAAACTGAAATGCACGTTGCCGTATTTCCGTTCTTTTGTGAACAAGGGGAGGTGCGAAAAATCGTGGTTTTGGGAATGCTCCATCACAAAGATGCCGCCTTCTTTCAGCAGGTCTTTTTCGAGGATAAGGGACGGGATTTTCTCCAGTTCGGGTAAATCGTATGGCGGGTCGGCAAAGATAAGGTCGAATTTCTGTTTTACCGCTTGCAGGTACTTGAACGCATCTGCTTTTATCGGGAACAATTCTTTGGCGCCCAGCATCTCTTGTGTTTTGCAAATAAAGTTGTAGTGGTTTGGGTTCTTCTCAACGCATACCACAAACGGACATCCGCGCGATACCAGTTCCAGCGCAACGCTTCCCGTTCCCGAAAACAAATCCAGCGCGGTGGTTTCTTCCCAATCCACCGTGTTGTTCAACACATTGAACAGGCTTTCGCGGGCGAAGTCGGTTGTTGGCCTCGCTTTCAGGTTGGCAGGAACCTGAATCCGCCTCGATTTGTATTTTCCGCTGATAATTCGCATATAGTTTTAATTTGGTAGAGACGCCATGCATCGCGTCTTTACCGTTCAACGTTCATCGCTCATCGCCAAAAGTATATCGGTGGGGATGGCATTTTCAGCAACTGCCGGTTTGGGAGTTATTGTAAGTTCCTCCACATTTTTAATCAGTTTTTTCAACGTATCCACGCTTTCTTTCTGGTTCGCCAAATCTCCGGAAAGAATCAGTAAATCGGAATTTTGGTTCAACGATTGCTTCTCCCAAATGTTGGCAATGTTGTATAGGGCGTCAAATCTGTCGTTAGTAAGATACGTGTTGGCGGATAATAAATTTTCGCCGGAAAAACAGGCCGTGGAAACCATGTTGTCGTGAAAATCAACAAAACACCTGTTGCTTTGGCTCCGGTGTCGGGAGAAGAACGGCAATGTGTGAGCCGCGTGGCTAAAGAAAGACGGATTCCACAAGTTTCGGCATAAAAACGAATGAACCTCTTCCTCCAAACCAAAAAGAATGTGGTAGGAGCCTTCGGCAATGTAGTTGCTCAACACGCGCCCGCTGTGGCCGTGGATGTTGAATTCGTAAATATCTTTCGCCTTTTTCTTATCGAAATATGCATCGGGCGTCAACGTAAATTTCGGCGAAACAACCGTAACCCGCGTTTCCTTGAAAGGATGCGAAAAGAAATTAACTTCGAAAAAAGTCTTTTTTATATTCTCAATTACCGACAGCGATTTGCTGAAAACGCTTGCGTGGTAGTGAAAAACAGCCGGGTCTGACGGCAAAAAAATGCAAAAAGAAAATCCATCCGGCGTTAACCGAATGGATAAAATATACTTTTCCGATTGAGCCAGGTCAATATTTTCCGGTAAAAACATAACTCTTTCGCCGTTTTTTTACCGCTGAAAATTATTCCCAGTTTCCGGCGTTATTGTTCGCCACTTCCAAAGAGCCTACCATCATGCCGGGATACCTGTTGCCCGGGCGGTCCAATACCTCTTGAATTTTCTGTCCCACCAGTTTCCTGTCCAAATCGCTCAAATAGGTGGTGTAAGGCGTTTTTGCCTCAAATACCTGAATGGGATAACCGGAACCGGTAACGAGAGAATCTACGGCCATTTCAAACCGGGTGCCTTGTCCGAAAGGCACGAAGGCCAGTGAATCGGGGTTAACCCTTCTGTCCGGAAACAGCACCTCGCTGGCAGGGGCAAAGATGGAGTCGCGCACCAGTTGAGGCGCGTTTTTGGTATCGTCCCAAAGCCCCGCGTCTCTAATGGCGCTTTCGTTTCCGCCTCTGATAATGGTCATTGCTCTTTCTTCGGTCATTCCTGCTTCCAATTGTGCTTCGGTGAGGTCTCCCGATCTTGCTACTGAAGCCACTTTCCCGGTTTTGATGAAATTGGCCAGTTCATCGAAGTTAGGTGTATAGGTACCCGTTTGCGAACGATAAGCTACCTGCGTGGTGCGGATATCAACCAACCGTTGAATTACCGCGTTGTCACGCTTTTCTACTTCTCTATTAAAACGTTCCATTCCTTGGATACTTTCCCAGCTAAGATAGCCCAAAAGAATTATGGCTGCTACTAAAAGCACTCTTACTACAACTTTCATGGATGTTCGTTTTTTTAAATTTTTTATTGAGTTTTATTTTATTATTTTTGATTTTAGAGTACAAATTTAGAAAAAGAATAATAAATGTACTACATTTACGGCAAAAATAACTCAAAAAAATGATTAATCGGTACTTAATTGAGAAAATCAACGAAAATTTCCCTTTTGATTTCACTGCCGATCAGCATTCTGCCATCGCAAAGATAGTTGATTTTCTTTACTCGCGCACCAATAATCAGGTCTTTTTGTTGAAAGGATATGCCGGAACGGGTAAATCGTCGCTTATCGGGAGCTTGGTGAAAACCATGTCGATGTTTAATCAAAAAACCGTTTTGCTGGCTCCCACAGGACGCGCGGCCAAGGTTTTTTCGGCGTATGCCGGCCAGCCCGCTTACACCATCCACAAGAAAATTTACCGGATGGATAAATTTACGGAAGGGCCGGGAAATTTTTCGTTGTCCGAAAATAAACACAAACACACGTTGTTTCTGGTGGATGAAGCATCGATGATTAGCAACGATAACAGCGAATTTTCTGTTTTTGGCTCGGGGCGTTTGCTCGATGATTTAATGGAATATGTTTACACCGGCGAAGGAAACCGGTTGCTGCTCATTGGCGATACGGCGCAGTTGCCGCCCGTGCAACAGGAGTTTAGCCCGGCGCTGGACGAGGAAACAATGGAGTCTTTCTTCTTCGAAGTGGTTACCTGCACGCTTACCGAGATTGTACGCCAATCGGAAAAATCGGGGATTCTGGTAAACGCTACCAAGTTGCGAAACGCCTTGCGGGACAATGATACCATCGATTTCCCGAAACTGAACGTGTCGGCTTACAACGATGTGAAAAAAATAACCGGCAACGAGCTGATCGATGAAATTTCCACCGCCTACAACCGCGACGGAATGGAGGAAACCATCGTAATTTCGCGCTCCAACAAAAGGGTAAACGCGTACAATATGGGAATCCGGAACACGGTGCTTTATCGGGAAGAAGAACTTTCATCGGGCGATTTGCTGATGATTACAAAAAATAATTATCATTGGGCAAACGATATAGAAAATATCGATTTTCTTGCCAACGGCGAGTTTGTGGAGGTTCTGCGGGTTCGTCGCCAGGAAGCAATGTATGGATTTCGTTTCTGCAACGTATTGCTTCGGCACAATGATTACGGCGTGGAATTTGAAGCGAAAATCAATCTCGACAGCCTCCACACCGAAGTTCCCGGGCTTACCCGCCAGCAAAACGAACAGCTGTTCACTGCCGTTATGGAAGATTACGCCGATATTTCGCGCAAAGGCGCCCGGTATAAAAAGGTAAAGGAAAACCCGTATTTCAACGCCCTGTTAGTGAAATACGGTTACGCGGTTACCTGCCACAAAGCGCAGGGGGGAGAGTGGAAAAACGTGTTTTTGGATATAGGTTACGTCAACGAGTCGTATATGGGCGATAATTTCTATCGGTGGCTTTACACTTCAATCACAAGAAGTTCGCAAATGTTATATCTTGTGAATTTACCGAACGATTTTGTAGAACAAAACAAATAATTATTACTTTTGTGCCGATAACGCATCTGCCGGTTTCATGCCAACAGATGCCTGCTCACTAATCTATATGGATAGAAGTTTTGGAAAAGAAAAACGAATATACAGATAAATTGCTTCAGAACCTGCAAAGCCTGCAAGCAAGGGTTTCAGCCATAAAACAAGAAGATTCGGTACCTTTCTCTTTCTTTCGCGACGCGTTTCAGAAAGGGCAGGAGATAATGCGCCTGCTGCACGAGATGGAAATGCTTCAGATTGAAGACATGAAGCGGCAGATGGAAAAACTGGTGCTGTTTTTATCGGAGAATGAAAGCCAAAAGGTTGCCGAAGAAGCCAAGCCCGTTGAGTTGGAGGAAAAGGCCATTGTGCCGGAAATTTCAGAACCAAAGCCGGAAGTTGAAACAGAAGAACCCCTTTTCCCCGATGAAGCCGAGAAAATAGCCGAGGACGAAAAAATCGTTCGCAAAAACACGTATGCCGAGGGTATCATCTTGCCCACATACACCAATCCGCGCAGTTTGGAGCCTAAGCATGAAGAGGTTGCAGAAGTTGTTCCCCCGCCGGTTCCGGCCGAAACCGAAGAGGTGAAGCCGGTGATACGTTCGGTAAACGACATTGTGAAGGCGCCGCCGGCGAAACTGGAGGTCAAGCGCGGATTGAGCCTGAACGACCGGTTTTATTATCAGCGCGAACTTTTCGACAACAACCGCGAAGCGATGAACTCGATGATGATAAGGCTGAATGCTTTTGACAATTACGAAGACACGGAACGGTATTTGAGGGAAAATACGTCGTGGGATTTTAAGGACGAAAGAGTGAAAGGTTTTTTGGAACTTTTGAAAAAAGGCTTTGAATAAATTGTACAGGCGCGATGCATCGCGTCTCCACCAATAAAATTGAAATGGGCAAATTAGTGGTTGTGCCTACCCCAATCGGCAACCTGGAAGATATTACGTTAAGAGCGATTAACGTGCTGAAGAGTTGCGATTTAATCCTTGCCGAAGATACCCGCACCAGCGGTTTTCTGCTGAAACATTTGGGCATAGAATCGCGAATGCAATCGCACCATAAGTTCAACGAACACCAAACGGCCACGCGCCTGGCGGAGCAGATAAAGGCAGGAGAAACCGTGGCGCTTATATCAGATGCCGGCACACCGGCCATTTCCGATCCCGGTTTTCTGCTCGTCAGAGCTTGCGTGCAAGCCGATGTGGAGGTGGAATGTTTGCCGGGCGCAACGGCGTTTGTTCCGGCGCTGGTAATATCGGGCTTGCCCAACGACCGGTTTTGTTTCGAAGGCTTTTTGCCGCCCAAAAAAGGCCGTCAAACCCGGCTGAAAGAACTTGCCGAAGAATCGCGCACGATGGTTTTTTACGAATCGCCTTACCGGGTGTTGAAAACGCTTTCTCAATTAGCCG
>JAUNRY010000147.1 GCA_030539475.1 Bacteroidia bacterium
GATATCTTTTCAGTGAACAGTCATTTCCACCCCAAGGAGAAAAATCTCTTTTGCCCGATGAGTTTGCCAAATCGGGCAACAAACTTAAAAAACATACTAATCAAGCACTTAATTTAGCAATTTTACCCCATTAAATAAAAGACGTTAAAAATATTTTTATTACCTTTGCACAGTATTTAGGTTACTCACATAAAATTTAAGAAAATGGTAGAAAAAATTGGAACTAATGCCGGTAAAGTTTGGACATTGCTGGACGAGGCCGGAACTCAAAACGTAAAAGAATTAAAGAAATCAGCAAAATTAACAGACAAAGACCTTTACGCAGCCCTTGGCTGGCTGGCCAGAGAAGGAAAAGTTTCGCTGGCGGAAGAAGAAAAAGAGTTGTTTGTTTCGTTGGTGTGAGCATCGCTCATCGTTTGAAGAGAAAAAAGTATCTAAGAAAAAGCCGTCTTTCGCAGACGGCTTTTTTCGTACACTATTTTTCAAACTAATTTTTATCCGCTATCTTTACCAAAAAATAAATCGGATGAAAAAGTTAGCCCTTATTTTTGTATGGATATTTTTGGTAATTTCCCAAAAGTCAGTTTCGTGCACAACGGCCGTTATCTCCGGCAAAGCCACGCCCGACGGGCGAAGCATGATATGGAAATTGCGCGATACGGACGATACGGAAAACAGTTTCCGCTATTTCAATGACGGAAAATACACCTACATCGGGTTGGTAAATTCCAAAGATACCGAAGGTATAAACGTGTGGGGCGGCTCCAACAGCGCGGGGTTTGCCATAATGAACAGCGCGTCGTACAACGTGAATGTAGGCGACACCACGTTGCTGAAAGACAGGGAAGGCGTTTTTATGAAACTGGCGTTGCAAACGTGCGCATCGTTGCAGGATTTGGAAAAATTGCTCGACACGTATCCTAAACCGCGCGGGCTGGCGGCGCATTTCGGCGTTATCGATGCCGGCGGCGGAGCCGCTTTCTACGAAGTAAACAACCAAACGTGGACAAAATTCGATGCAAACACCCACGCCAACGGTTACGTTATCCGCACCAATTACTCCGAAAGCGGAACTGCCGGCATGGGTTACGGTTTTATCCGCCGGCAAACGGCCGAAAAAATATTCGCGGAAGCGAAACAACAAAACCGGCTGAATTACCAAACCATTGTTCAGCAATTTACCCGGTGTTTTTATCATCCGGTTTTCGGGTTGGATTATCGCCAAAAGTACGAAAGCGGCAATTTCGATACCGAGTTTGTGGCATCAGACGATTTTCTCACGCGCCACAGTTCGGCTTCGTCCATCATCGTGCAAAGCGCAAAAAAAGATGAATCGCCCGACATGTCAACCATCTGGGCACAAGTGGGTTTTCCCGAAACGTGCGTGGCGATTCCGCTGTGGGTTCGCGGCGGCGAAAATCTTCCGTTGTTGGTGCAATACGATGAAGCGATAAAAAACAGCCCGCTCAACCAATACGCCATGAAATGGAAAAACAACGCCTACCCCATCGGCCGTTCCGACGGTTATCATTACCTGAAAATGCCGGAGCTCATCAACAAAAACCAAACCGGATACGTGCAACGTATTGAGCAAATGGAAAAAGATATTTTCTCCCTCACGGAAGAGAAACTGAAAATGTGGCGAAAAGAAACTCCCGATATTCTCGCAATCAGCGAGTTTTACGACACACTGAATAAAAAAGCGGAAAATTTTTACAAAGAATAGATTTTCGCGGAAAAAACTCACTCAGCATAGCCCGCAACTTCAAACAATGAAAAAATTCATCAACATAAACGGCTCACTTATCGATTTCTCCACACCGCTGGTGATGGGAATCCTGAATGTTACGCCCGATTCCTTTTATTCCGCAAGCCGCGGGCAATCGGAAAATGAGGTTATCCAACGCGCAACACAAATTCTGGATGAAGGAGGAACCATTATCGACCTGGGCGGGCAATCCACCGCGCCAACCTCCGCGTTGCTGACGGCAAAAGAAGAACTGGAGCGGCTGGAGCCGGCGCTGGCGGTTATACGCCGCGAATTTCCCGGAGCAATCCTTTCCATCGATACTTTCTACTCCGAAGTAGCGAAAAAAGCGGTGGAAAAATACGGGGCAAACATTATCAACGATATTTCGGGCGGGCAAATAGATGAAAAGATGTTCGAAACCGTTGCCCGGCTAAACGTTCCGTACATTCTCATGCACATGCGCGGAACACCGCAAACCATGCAGCAATTTACGCACTACGACAATTTCATTCAGGATATACTCTACTATTTTTCCGAAAAAACAGCTAAATTGAACCAACTGGGCGTGAACGACATTATCATCGATCCGGGGTTCGGATTCAGCAAAACCACAGATCAGAACTACCAATTGATGGCATATTTAAAATATTTTAATACCTTTGATGTGCCGATTTTAGCCGGTATCTCCCGAAAATCGATGATTTACAAACTGCTGGGATGCACACCGCAGGAAAGCCTGAACGGGACATCGGTGCTGAATACGTTTTCGTTGCTCTCGGGAGCGAATATTTTACGGGTTCACGACGTGAAAGAAGCGGTGGAATGCGTGAAAATAGTGGAAAAAATAGAAAATTCAATGACGCAAAGCAAATAACTTTTTTATGTTTGAACACTTTGGAATAAAAGATTTTATCGATATTTTTCTGGTAGCATCGCTTTTCTACTACCTTTTTAAAATGGTAAAAATATCGGGAATGCGCCCGCTTTTTATCGGGATAGTGGTTTTTTTGGCTATCTGGCTGCTCGTTGCACGTGTGTTCGAAATGGTTTTACTGGGCTCCATCCTCGATCAGTTCGTAAACATCGGCCTTATTCTGCTGGTTATTCTTTTTCAGGACGAAATACGCAGGTTCCTCATGTCGCTCGGCTCCAAAAAAGGATGGAAATTTGTGTCCAAGCTGCTCATACCCAACAACAATAATCCGCAAAAAGACACCTCTTACGTTACCTCCATTGTGTTTGCCTGCATGAATCTGGCAAAATCAAAAATAGGAGCGCTTATCGTTATTCAAGGCGATTTGCAACTCAGCCTCTACGAACAAACGGGCGAGATAATCAATGCCGACATTTCGTCGCGCTTAATAGAGAATATCTTCTTCAAGAACAGCCCGTTGCACGATGGAGCCATGATAATTGTGGGCAAAAAAATAAAAGCTGCCGGCTGCATTATGCCCATTTCGCAAAACCCCAACATTCCCAAGCACATGGGGCTGCGGCACCGCGCAGGATTGGGAATCACGCAGGAAACCGATGCCAAAGTAATTATCGTATCGGAAGAAACCGGAAGAATTACCTTTGCCGAGGAAGGCAGGCTGAAAATAAACGTGAATCCCGAAGAATTGCAGCAACTGATTCTGGCAGAATAATTCCCACCGCCGCACCTGACGGATTTACCGCCCGGCGCATTGAAGAAAAACCAAGAGTAAAAAGCCCGGACAGGCCACAAAAGGCGGTTAGGCTTTAACGAGAAGAACTCAATGATATTAAAACATTTATCCATCATAAACTACAAAAACCTCGCGCAAGTTGAGCTTGAATTGTCGCCCAAAATAAACTGTTTTGTGGGAAACAACGGCATGGGCAAAACCAACCTGCTTGACGCGGTGTACTATTTGTCGTTTTGCCGCAGCTACACAAACCCCATCGATTCGCAAATTATCAACCACCATGCCGACGTGTGCATGATTCAAGGCCAATACGAAACGGAGAACGGAAACGAAGAGATTTACTGCGGATTGCGCCGGCGACAGAAAAAACAGTTCAAGCGGAACAAAAAAGAGTACGAGAAATTATCGGATCACATCGGGTTTATTCCGTTGGTGATGATTTCGCCGGCCGATATCGAGATAATTCAGGGCGGAAGCGAAGAACGCCGTAAGTTTATGGACATGGCCGTTTCGCAATTCAACAAAGAGTATATGCAGGCCCTGATTCGATACAACAATGCCTTGCAGCAACGAAACGCGCTGTTGAAAATGGACGACAACCAAATAGATTTCACGTTGCTGGAGCTTTGGGAAGACCGGATGGTGGAAGACGGGGAACGTATTTTTGAAAAACGAAAAGCGTTTGTGGAAGAATTTACACCCATTTTCAGCGAGTTTTACCGCAAAATAAGCCTTTCCAACGAAAGTGTAACCTTCGACTATGTTTCGCAACTGAGCGAAAGAGATTTTGCCGGCCGCTTACGGGAAACCCGGCGCCGCGATATTGCCATCGGGCACACCACCACCGGCATTCATCGCGATGAGCTGGAAATGCTGTTAGACGGTTTCCCCATTAAAAAAGTAGGATCGCAAGGACAAAACAAAACCTATTTCGTGTCGCTGAAACTGGCGCAGTTTCACTACCTGCTCAAAACCGGCAAGCGTACGCCCATTTTGTTGCTCGACGATATTTTCGACCGGCTGGATGCCAATCGGGTGGAAGAAATAGTGAAATTAGTTTCCGGCAACGAATTCGGGCAGATTTTTATTTCGGACACCAACCGCGAATCGTTCGATAAAATTCTGGAGCGGTTAAACAACAGTTATCACATTTATTCGGTAAAAGATGGCGAAATCGCACAATCCGCCTGACCGATTGAGTGAAGCGATTTTAAATCGCCTAAAATGTAAATTACTGAACAATTATGCTGAAAAGAAACGCGCAACAATTAAACGATATTCTATCTGATTTCTTCAACGAGAATCCCGAACTGAAAACATCCGTGGCCGAACATCGAGCCGTGTCGGCATGGCGTGAGCTGTTGGGCGAAGGTGTTTCACATTACACCAAAAACGTATATTTCAGGCGGAATGTCTTGCACGTGCAACTCACCTCATCGGTATTGCGCGCCGAGCTGATTATGAACAAACAAAATTTGATTGACAAACTGAATGAGTATGCCGAAATGGAGGTAGTGAGGGATATTGTGTTTCGTTAAAAAAACGCCGAAACACCAAAAAAGAATCCGCTCGGGTGAGGCGAATTTACATGCTGTACCAAATCATAGTTTATGGTAATGTGAGAGCGCCCTACCCGTAAACCTCCTCCCACCAGTAACGACGGCACAGGCCCGCTACTCTTTGTTGCTTCTCCGGTTGTTTCGTTTTTTAAATTAGCCCATAAATAGTTTATTTCCGGCTGAGCAAACACCACCAAGTATCGCACCGGATAAAAATAACCGAACACATTCGCTCCAAGCAGGTTGTTTTTGTATAGATACTGCTCGTTGTATTGAAAAGCACGCACTTTGTTGTAGTAGTACTTAACGCCCACTCCTGCCATAAAATAATTGTTGAACTGATAGCCAACCTGCGGGCCGAAATTAAAAGCTGTGTAATTGCGGCTCAACGACAACCCGATATTGGCTCCGTAACGCAGTTTGCTTTTATCGAACGTGAAGCCCGGTGTTGAGGTTCGAGCCGGAAGCACCGGTTGTTGGCGCTGGCGGCTTTGTGTAGTTTGCCGGGGTTGCGAGCGGTAAATATTTCGCTCATCGCCGGGCGAAACGCGGATGGTGTCGTACGTAATTACCTGTGCCGATGCGATAACCGGAAACAAAAACAACAGTAAAAGAAATATTTTATTCATAAGTTCTACACTTTTGTCTTACAAAAATAATGATTTTTGCCCATAAACATTTTTTTTGCAAATCATTGTTTCTTTCGACAATGGTTGAAAGGAATAGTTTAAGAAAGTGATTCGCATTTTTCAAAAATTTGAATATCCGTATTTTTACTCCATAGGCTTGGAAAGCCATATTTCCATAACCGTAGGCGATTTA
>JAUNRY010000148.1 GCA_030539475.1 Bacteroidia bacterium
TTTTTCATTAACTTTGCATCCTCAACATCAAAGTTATGAGCAAAAAAACAAGAGTACGTTTCGCCCCTTCTCCCACGGGGCCACTGCACGTGGGAGGTGTGCGCACGGCATTATACAACTACCTTTTCGCCAAGCAATACGGCGGCGATTTCATCCTTAGGATTGAAGACACCGACTCCACCCGATTCGTTCCCGGAGCCGAACAATACATTCAGGAAACGTTCGACTGGCTGGAGTTGCCGTTCGACGAAAGCCCCGCCAAAGGCGGTAAATATGGGCCTTATCGCCAATCGGAACGAAAGGAAATTTACAAAGAATACGTGCAAAAACTGCTGGGCGAAGGCAAAGCCTATCTCGCTTTCGATACGCCCGAACAACTGGAAGCGAAACGCAACGAAACACCTAATTTTCAGTACGACGCCTCCACCCGGCTTCAGATGCGGAATTCATTAACACTGCCTGCCGAAGAGGTGAAGCAACTTATCGACAACGGAACACAATACGTGGTGCGCATAAAAATTGAACCCGGTACCGACATCACCGTAACCGATTTAATTCGTGGAGAAGTGGTCATAAATTCTTCGGTGTTGGACGATAAAGTAATTTACAAATCGGCCGACGAACTGCCCACCTACCATTTAGCCAACGTGGTGGACGACCACCTGATGGAAATCACCCACGTTATCCGCGGCGAAGAATGGTTGCCTTCCGCACCGCTTCACGTGTGGCTTTACCGCAGTTTCGGATGGAATGACACCATGCCGCAATTTGCGCACCTGCCGCTGCTGCTCAAACCCGAAGGCAACGGAAAGTTGAGCAAACGCGACGGCGACCGGCTGGGATTTCCCGTTTTCCCGCTGGAGTGGAAAGACCCGCAATCGGGAGAAACGTCATCGGGATACCGCGAAAGCGGATATTTGCCCGAAGCGGTCGTGAACTTTCTCGCGCTATTGGGCTGGAATCCGGGCACGGAGCAGGAAATTTTCTCGCTCGATGAACTCGTGCAAGCCTTTTCGTTTGACCGTTGCAGCAAAAGCGGCGCAAAATTCGACATAGAAAAGGCCAGGTGGTTCAACCACAAATACATTCAGGAAATGTCCAACGATGCGCTTGCCAAGTTGTTCGAACCGGTTCTGACAGAAAAAATGCTCCCGTTCGATAAAAAATACACCGCCAGCGTCATCGGATTGGTGAAAGAACGCGCGAATTTCGTAAAAGATTTGTGGGATCAGGCATCGTTCTTCTTTATTTCTCCCGCATCATACGACGAAAAAACCGTAAAAAAGCGCTGGAAAGCCGAAACTCCGGCTCAATTGGAAGAGCTCGTTTACGTGTTAAAAAGCCTCGACATGTTTTCGTCAGAATACGTGGAGAAAGCAGTGAAACAGTGGATTGAAGACAAAAACTACCACCTCGGAAATATTATGAACGCTTTCCGTTTGGCGGTGGTTGGAGAAAGCAAAGGCCCGCACATGTTCGATATTGCAGCCCTTATCGGCAAGCAGGAAACCATTGACAGAATTAATCGCGCCATAAAAGAAATTTCGCTTTAAGCCCCACGCTCATGAAACCAAAAAGAAGATTCAGACTCAGAACTCGTTTTTTCGTTCCCGCGGTTTTCATACTTGCCATCACATTCATCACCCTGCTGTTTCCCCGCCAGGGAGAATTCAAGTACTCGTTTAGCGAAGGACGCCCGTGGCAATACGGGTTATTGACCGCTCCTTTCGATTTCCCCATTTACAAGCCCGCCGAACAGCTAAAAGCAGAGCAAGACAGCATTTTGCGCTTTTACGAGCCGTATTACAACATAGACGAGAGCGTTGAGAAAAACGCCATGGCTGAGTTTGACGCCGATGTGAACCTGAACGCCAAATTAAGCAGCCTCCCGCCGGCTTATATTCTTCACTTGAGAAACAGTTTGGAGAAACTATACCGGGCGGGAATCATGCGCTCCGAAGATTACGACCGGATTTTCGCGTCGGAAACCCAACTCATGAGGCTGAGAAGAGGCAATATGGCTGAATCCAGAAATATTGAGAACTTCAATACCATCCGCTCGGCCTACGAGCAACTTCTCAACAATATTCCCGAAAGCATGGATGCCGAACAGATTAGGGTGGCGGATATGAACAGGTATATCCGCGAAAATATTGTTTACGACGCATCCACCTCCGAAAAAGCACGGGAAGAATTCATCCAGCAGGTATCGCCCTCCACAGGAATGGTACAAACGGGCCAGCGAATCATCGATCAGGGCGAAATAGTGAATGGCCAGATTTTTAAAGTGCTCAACTCCCTGAAACGCGTAACCGAAGAACGAAGCGGCAGAACAGGCCGAAACGGATGGATGATATTTGGGCAGGTACTGCTTGTAACTCTTTTATTCGGCGCATTTTACTCATTCCTCCTTTTCTTCAGGCCCTACGAATACCGCAACCGCAAGCACGTGGTGTTCATGCTTACGCTCATCACTGCATTTGTAGCGCTCACAGCCATTACCAGCCAGTTCAGGCTTTTCAACGTTTACATTATTCCGTTTGCCATAGTTACCATTCTCATCCGCACATTTATAGACTCGCGCACGGCCATGTTTTCCAGCTTAATCACCATTATTCTGTGCGCGCTCATGGTTCCTTTCCCGTTTGAATTTATCGTCATACAAGTGGGCGTGGCCATGGTATCGATATTTATGCTGAAAGAGCTGTCGGAACGTTCGCAGCTGATTCGCAGTTCGTTCTTTATCCTGCTCACTTACAGCTTAATGTACATAGGATTTACGATGCATCAGGAAGGCGATATCAGCAAAATAGACGGTGTGATATTCATCTATTTTCTTATCAACTTCATCTTCATCATGTTTTCTTATTCACTGGTGTATCTTATCGAGAAATCTTTCGGATTCATATCGGGGGTAAGCCTTATCGAGTTGTCGAACATCAACAAACCGTTGCTGAAGGAGCTGTCTGAAAAAGCGCCGGGAACTTTTCAGCACTCGTTGCAGGTTTCGAACTTAGGCATGGCGGCAGCGGCAAAAATCGGTGCCAACGCTTCGTTGATAAGAACCGGCGCGTTGTATCACGATATCGGCAAAATGGTGAATCCCGCCTTTTTTACCGAAAATCAGTCGCCCGGAATGAATCCGCACGCCGGATTGCCTTTCGAGGAAAGCGCCCGCATCATTATCAATCACGTGCGAGACGGCATAAAAATTGCACAAAAAAACAACCTGCCCAAGCAAATTATCGATTTTATTGAAACGCACCACGGCACCAGTATGCCGAAGTATTTTTATATTTCGTGGAAAAATGCCAATCCGGGCAAAGAGGCCAACGAAGCGGATTTCAGGTATCCCGGCCCCAATCCGTTTTCGAAAGAAACCGCCATTATGATGATGGCCGACGCGGTGGAAGCGGCATCGAGAAGTTTGCCCGAATATACCGAAGAAAGCATTCGCAAGCTGGTTAACACGCTTATTGACACGCAAGTGGAGGAAGGCTATTTTAAAATTGCCCCCATTACTTTTCGCGATATTGAGGACATAAAAGAGGTGTTTATTCAGAAATTGAAAACGGTGTACCACACGCGCATTGTTTATCCTACGCTGAATACGCCGCAACCTAAATCAGTTGAGTAGCTCCGCAAGTTGGGGGTTCCAGCTTGGTTACTTCAATATTTTTATCCACAATAACTCCTTGCGGATCAACAAGAAAACTTGTGGGAAGCCACCTCACGGCATACGCTTTCAATTCGTGGCTGTTCCATCCGCCCTCGGAGATTACTTGTGGCCAGTTCATGCCGTCTTTTTCGATGGCGGCCAGCCAACTTTCTCTGTTTTCATCGATGGAAACGCCCAAAACGGTGAAATTCTTGTCTTTGTACTGATTTTGCAACCGAACCAGCCGGGGGCTGGCTTTGCGGCAATCGGGGCACCACGACGCCCAGAAATCTATCAAAACGTATTTTCCGCGCAGCGAACTCAATGTTAATGTATCTCCGCTCGCGGTTTGAAGGGCGAAATCGGGCGCGGTTTTTCCCGGCTGAACGTTTTCGAGGCTGCTCAAATTATCATCTATTTCCTGCACATAAGAATGGTTGTTTAGCGACGCGGAAAGCTTTTCCCGAATGGATTTCAGTTCATCGTAACCGTATTTGTAGATATTCCGGTTCAGGAAATACACCGCCACGGGCGAAGCCGGATTTACCAGCAGCAAACTATCGGGATTGAGCGTTCCTTTCAGGCTCGCGGGCAGCATGGTGTAAAACATTTCCGCATTTTGGGAACCTTCCAGGCCGGCAATTTCCCAATCGTTCGTCAGCGTTACTTTCAACGGATTGTTATCGAGGAAAACCTGTGCTCTTCTGGATTTTTGCGAAGGCGTAAGGATGTAAATTGCAGGTTCTGCAACAGAACCCGTGAGGGTGAATTTTCCGTTTGCTATTTCCGTGGAATCCAAATCGATGTATTTTCTGTTTTTGTACTCCTGCAGATAAACTTTTCCGGTGATATCGTCCGGCACGCTTCCGGTGATGGTAAATTCGTTGCTGCTCTTTTGCGGGTTGCACGATGCCATTAAAACGGCAAGAAAGAATAAAATGGATATTTTTTTCATTGATGAAATAGTTGTATTCTATATTTTACGTTTCCTCGGATTTTGTCTGTTCGAGAAAAAAGAAAGAATTTCTATATAATCAGATTTGATGCGATAATAAAGTGTATTGAATTTTAAAATCACCACTTTATGCACATTTTTCTTATCTGATTTAGGAAAAAGTCGGGGGTTTTGAGAAATTAACTTCGCTGTATTTTCAATTTTTTGCGCAAGTTTTTGTATTTCTTTATCTGAAAAGTTCTCTTCGAGATAACGGATTGTTTGGTTTAATTCATCCAAAGCATGTGCAGTCCAATGTATTTTATAACCACTTTTCATATTGCTTGCGGGCTTCGGAATGTGGCACAACATTCCCGTTATCAGCATCTATGATTCCTTTTTCAATGGAATCTTTTTCTGCATTAGAAATTGAATCCCACCAATCGCTGACTTCTTCGTTTCTGATTTGCATCACTTTCTTAATAATTGCATTGTCTTCAACGGTAGAAAGCCATTGAATCAATTCCAATTTTTCATTCAAAACTTTAGTATCGGATGTCATAATCTATTCTTTTGAGATTTCATTTTCAAAGATACGTTTTTTCCTTTACGAAGGCTGAGCCTTCGTCTCCCAGTCGCAAAATCATTCCCACTCAATGGTTGCCGGCGGTTTCGATGAAATATCGTACACCACGCGGTTTACACCTTTCACTTTGTTGATGATTTCGTTGGATACTTTTGCCAGAAACCCGTAAGGCAGATGCGCCCAATCGGCAGTCATGGCATCGGTAGAGGTTACGGCACGCAGGGCGATGGTATTTTCGTACGTGCGTTCGTCGCCCATCACACCCACCGATTGCACGGGCAGCAGAATGGCTCCGGCTTGCCACACCTTGTCGTAAAGATCAAAAGCCCGAAGATTGGAAATAAAAATATCGTCCGCTTCTTGCGCTATGCGCACTTTTTCGGGCGTAATATCGCCCAGGATGCGGATTCCCAAACCGGGCCCGGGAAACGGGTGGCGATGGATTAGGTGCGGTTTCATACCCAATTCCAGCCCAATTTTCCGCACTTCGTCTTTAAAAAGCAGTTTGAGCGGTTCGCACAGTTTCAGATTCATTTTTTCGGGCAGTCCGCCCACGTTGTGGTGGCTTTTTATAACCGTGCCGGTGATGGATAGCGACTCGATAATATCGGGATAAA
>JAUNRY010000149.1 GCA_030539475.1 Bacteroidia bacterium
TTTCCCCCGAATGAATTCGGGGGTTATTCACAGGTTTGTCCTACGGACAATTTTTATCGGACAACAAATACTTTTTTCTCAGTACAATATCAACCCGGCTATCCCCGCGAGAACTATCAAAAGAATGGGATCTACTTTTTTTATGGAAGCGAGAAAGATTGCTCCGAAAATGAGCCAGCTTTTGTAATCGATAAAATTGTGGCCGTCTATAAGCAACAGCGCGGCGGAAGCTATCAGCCCGATTACGGCCGGCTTCAATACCGATAACGATGCCTGCATCCACTGATTGTTGCTGAGCTTGGCGAAAAAAACGCTTACCAGTGTCATCAGAACAAGCGACGGAATGCTTACCGCGAACGTGCAAATTGCCGACCCAACAATTCCGTATGTATTTCCGAATCCCATGTTGGTAACCACGGAATAGCCGATATAAGTAGCCGAGTTAAACGCTATTGGCCCGGGTGTGGTTTGGGAAATGGCGACAATATCGGTAAAATCGACCACCGAAATCCAGTTGTGCGTGTTTACCACTTCGTGTTGAATGAGCGGAAGCATGGCATAGCCGCCGCCGAAACCGAAAAGCCCGATTTTCAGAAATGCCCAGAACAACGATAAATACAACTCAATAAGTTCCATGCGCCATCTCTTAACGATTTAACCTTCTCTTTACATAGACCAGGTGCAAAATTCCCAACGCAATAGCCCCTGCAACAATGTAAATGGGAGAAACCCCTAACAGCCACACTAAAAGAGCCACGGAAACGGGAATCCAGAAGTTTTTCCACGTAACGTTTGCGGCCTTTCCCAAAATTACAAGCGGAGCGGCAATTAACGCTACCACCGCCGGGCGGATGCCTTTGAAAATTCGTTCCACCACGGGATTGTCTTTAAACTGAACAAAAATCATGGCAATGAGCAAGATAACAACAAACGACGGCAAAATAACACCCAACCCCGAAAATAAACTGCCCTTAAACCCCAACCTTTTATTTCCCACAAACAGAGCGGTGTTGAGCGCGAGCGGCCCCGGCAAAGATTGGGCTATGGCCAGCGAATCCATAAACTCGTCATCGTCAAGCCAACCGCGTTTGTTTACCACTTCGTTCCTTATCAAAGGAATCATGGCATAACCGCCTCCAAAAGTAAATGCTCCTATTTTGAAGAAAACGAGGAAAAGTTCCCAGTAGCGTTTCATAATTTTCGGATTAGTTCAAAAACAAAAGGCAGACAGCAACACAATTGCCAATCTGCCTTCTTATAAAGAAGCCGCACCGGTGGAAGAAACGAAACTCCTTATGACAGGATTTGAGTGTCAAGGTACCTTTGTAATCCGCTGTTCCGATAAATCGGAATCCCGAAGGATGCGGCCCGCCATTAATACCTAAAACGAGTCTCGGTTTATAGAATGTAATTGATGAGTTTCCCTATCGACCAATGCGGCAATTACTCATTCAGTTTTATAGTGTCAAAGATACAATGGAGATATGAAACAAACAAATTTTTTCGCACTTTTTTTATCGAAATCACGCTTGAATGTTCAATCACGCTATTTTTCAGGCACTTCAGTCTTCTAAAAATTTATCAATCTCGTTGTCCGACAATTCATAATTCTTTAAATCGCCGGCTAAATACTGGTCGTACGCGCTCATATCCACCAATCCGTGCCCCGAAAGATTGAAAAGAATTACCTTTTGCTTGCCTTCTTCTTTTGCTTTATTGGCTTCGCGAATGGCCGATGCTATGGCGTGCGTGGATTCCGGAGCGGGAATAATGCCTTCGGTTTGAGCAAAAAGCACGCCCGCTTCAAATGTTTCCAGTTGCGGAATGGCTATCGCTTCTATGAGGTTGTCTTTTTTCAATTGGCTCACAATGCTTCCGGCGCCGTGATAGCGCAAGCCGCCGGCGTGAATATTGGCGGGAGTGAAGTTGTGCCCCAGTGTGTACATGGGGATGAGCGGTGTATAGCCGGCTTCATCGCCGAAATCGTATTTGAAAGTTCCGCGCGTGAGTTTGGGGCACGATGCCGGCTCGGCGGCCACAAAACGTGTGTTTTTACTGCCTTTCATAACGTGGCGCAGGAAGGGGAACGAAATTCCGGAAAAGTTGGAGCCGCCGCCAAAACAACCGATAACCACATCGGGATACTCGCCGGCCATTTCCATTTGTTTTTCGGCTTCCAGCCCGATAATGGTCTGGTGCAGCGATACATGGTTCAACACACTTCCCAGCGCGTATTTGCATTTGGGCGTTTGCATGGCCAGCTCAATGGCTTCGGATATGGCGGTGCCCAGGCTTCCCTGATAATTGGGGCGGTCGGTAAGCGCTTTTCTGCCGGATTTGGTTGACATGCTGGGCGAGGGAATCACCTGCGCGCCCCAGGTTTGCATGAGCGACCGGCGATACGGTTTTTGCTCGTAACTGATTTTCACCATGTAAACCGCAATTTCCAGCCCAAAAGCCTTTCCGGCAAACGACAGGGCAGTGCCCCATTGTCCGGCGCCGGTTTCGGTGGCGAGGTTGGTGGTGCCGTCCACTTTGTTGTAATAAACCTGCGGTAGCGCGGAGTTTAGTTTGTGTGAGCCAACGGGGCTGACGCTTTCGTTCTTGAAATAAATGTGTGCCGGCGTGTCGAGCGCCTTTTCCAGGCCGAAGGCTCTAACCAGCGGCGAGGGGCGGTATATTTTGTATTTGTCGCGGACTTCTTCGGGAATTTCAATCCATGTGTCGGATTCGTTGAATTCCTGGCGGGCAAGTTCTTCGGCAAAGAGCGGAAATAGATCTTCGGGTTTGAGCGGTTCTTTTGTTCCCGGGTTAATCATCCGTTTCGGTTTATTTTCCATATCCGCCACCACGTTGTACCAATGGGTAGGGATTTCTGTTTCGGGCAATAAAAATTTTTTCGTTTTCATCTGTTTATTTTTTGTTTATTGGGAGCTAATAAAAAACCTGAAGTTAAGAGCATCAGGCCGTATTGGACTCGATTTAAAACATCGATTTTGATTTACAAATGTAAGGTTTATTTTCAAATATCCCGCCAAATTGACAGGAAACGTGAAAAATAACCCACACAAAAAAATCCGAAGCAGGAAAACTTCGGATTTATCTTTGCGGTACATACTGTTCGCGGCTTATCTTCTTTTGCTAACCATGGCATAAATCCATAGCACAAGAATGGATCCGCCAATAGCCAGCAGCAACGTTCTGAAACTAAATTCATCCATACTGCCCAGTCCGAGCAACGATCCAATCCATCCGCCAACAAAAGCGCCCACAATACCGATTAAAATAGTGATGATACACCCCTGCGGGTCTTTGCCCGGGCGCAGCCATTTAGCAATGGCGCCGGCAATTAAGCCAAGTATAATCCAAGATAAAATTCCCATAATTTTGTTTTTGATTTGTAAAGAATATTTTTCTTTTCCAAAAATAGGCAATTTATTTTAAAATAGACAAACTTTGACATCATTTATTCAATATTTTTTCAATTATTCTTCATTTTGGGCATCGCATAGTTTTATTTCTTAAAAACTTTGTGCTATTTTTGCACATATATATAAGAACTGTGCATTTTATGGCTGTTACAACACCCAAAACAAAACGAAATCTCATAGAAGTAGCCCGTCAGCTTTTTGCAAAAAAAGGCCTGGATAGCACTACTATGAACGAAATCGCGGAAGCATCGGGATACGGCCGCAGAACCCTTTATACGTATTTTAAAAACAAGAAAGATGTATATCGGGCGGTCATAGGCTCGGAATTGGAGAAACTTTATTCGGCGCTGGAAGATGTTATTAAACGCAGTTTGCCTGCCGATGACAAGCTGATGATGTTTACTTTTTCGCGGCTCAGTATCATAAAAGAAGTGGTAACGCGAAACGGAACGCTGCGCGCCGATTTTTTCAGGGACATTTGGCTGGTGGAAAACGTTCGGAAAGAGTTTGACAAGAAAGAGATAAAATACCTGGAAACGATTCTTGCAGACGGATGCAAATCGGGTGTTTTTGATGTAAACGATACGGCTAAAACCGCTGAAATACTGCATTTTGCTCTCAAGGGCCTGGAGGTGCCGGTTATCAGGGGCGTACTGAATTTGCGGTTGGATAAAAACGAAGACAGAGAAATTGTTTATAATCTTATTTTCAAGGGTTTGAACAGGTCGTGTTAGCTACACACGGCCGTGCGTCTCTCACACTAATCAATATAATCTCATAAATAACTAAAAATTACGAATAATGAAATTACTGGAAGGAAAAACAGCCGTTGTTACCGGAGCGGCGCGCGGAATTGGCAAAGCCATTGCACTGAAACTGGCTTCGGAAGGAGCAAACATTGCTTTTACCGATTTAAACATCGATGAAAACGCGCAGGCAACCGAGCGCGAAGTGGCGTCGTTGGGCGTGAAATGCAAAGGGTACGCGTCGAACGCGGCCAATTTTGACGAAACGCACCAAGTGGTGGAAGAAATTGTGAAAGATTTCGGCCGCATCGATATTTTGGTAAACAACGCCGGAATCACCAAAGACGGCCTTATGATGCGGATGAGCGAACAGCAATGGGACGCGGTTATTAACGTGAACCTGAAATCGGCATTCAATTTCATTCACGCGGTAACGCCCATTATGATGCGCCAGAAATCGGGAAGCATCATTAATATGAGTTCCGTTGTTGGCGTATCGGGAAATGCCGGGCAATCTAACTACTCGGCTTCCAAAGCCGGAATGATTGGGTTGGCGAAATCGGTGGCTAAAGAACTCGGTTCGCGCGGAATTCGTGCCAACGCCATCGCCCCGGGATTCATCATTACCGAAATGACCGGGCAACTCTCCGAAGAAGTGCGCAACGAGTGGGCAAAACAAATCCCGTTGCGGCGCGGCGGCACGCCCGACGATGTGGCGAATGCAACACTTTTCCTCGCATCCGACCTCTCTTCGTACGTGAGCGGACAGGTAATAAACGTTTGTGGCGGAATGAATACGTAATTGGGTGATGCGATTTCCAAATCGCATTAAAGTTTGAAATTTGAGGCACAAGGTTTATCTTTGTGTCTCTTTTATTTTACAAAGGAAATGAAAGTATTGTACGAAGACAACCACATTATTATTGTAAACAAGGCTGCCGGCGAAATTGTGCAAGGCGACAAAACCGGCGATAAACCGCTGTCGGAAATGGTGAAAGAATTTCTGAAAGTGAAGTACAACAAACCGGGAAATGTTTTTTGCGGGGTTACGCACCGTTTAGACCGCCCGACGAGTGGGGTAGTGGTGTTCGCCAAGACCAGCAAAGCATTGTCGCGTTTGAACGAGATGTTTAAGAACAGCGAAATCGATAAAACCTATTGGGCCATTGTGAAAAACTTGCCGAAAAAAACCGAAGCTACACTTACGCATTACCTGATAAAAAACGAACGCACCAATAAAACCACCGCTCACGACAGGGAGAAACCAACTACCAAGAAAGCCGTTCTGCATTACAAAGTAATTGCTCAATCGCAAAATTACCATTTGCTGGAAGTGGATTTGGAGACGGGACGCCATCACCAGATTCGCGCTCAATTAGCGAAAATAGGTAGCCCGATAAAAGGCGATTTAAAATACGGCGCCGAGCGTTCCAATGCCGATGGCAGCATCAGCCTGCACGCCCGGCGAATATCGTTTATCCATCCTGTTTCGAAAGAAAAAATTGAGGTGATGGCTCCGGTGCCGGAAGATAATTTGTGGGTAGTATTGGGTGCTTCGATTTCCAAATCGAAGTAATTAATATTGCGAATTGGAATTCGCAACACCCGA
>JAUNRY010000150.1 GCA_030539475.1 Bacteroidia bacterium
CCGCGTGGCGTTAGCAGGGTTACTGCGGTTGTATTCTGTCTTCCCTAAGTATCATTTCCTGAGGCTCCGGCACGTTGCTCTCATTTTGTGGGGCAACGTTGTTTGGATTGCCCAGGAAAATATTTTTCAACCGGATGTTTCTGTATAAACCGATTGTGTCTTGCAGCTTCACAAAGCCGGCAATTTCCTGAATTGTGTCGCCCGGAATGTATTTTTGCCCGCTCAGGATGTAGTTCCTGTTTTCGGTAATTGTTTCCGAACGGTAGATGGCAGTGTCTTTGTATTGGAGCATCAGCATGGTTTGGAAACGCGGAGTTGAGTTCGCGGGGATTCCGATTGCGCGAAACCCGAAATTGAAATGGGCATCGGTAATTTTTTGGGCTATTTGCGCGGTGTCTAACCGAAAACGAAATCCGTTGCGGGGATTCGCGTCGTTGAACGCGTAATGGGGCGGAATGTAAGACGGCAAATAGGTATGCGGCGAAAGCGATTGTTCCTGCCGGTATTGGAGGTTCATTATTTGTTCGGTTGCTCTCTGGCTGCGCTGGAGGCGGGCTTTTACCGAATCGTTCATTTTCAGGTATATCTCAATCCTGTCGGAATACCACGACAAAGAGGTATCCCATTGCGCTTGCGTGGTTCTGTGCTTATTCAGCACTTCGTTGATGAGGGCTTCTTTTTTTTCGGGGGTGTCGAAGCTGCTGTAATCGTTTTCGATCATTGCTTCGGCTATGTAAACATCGTACATCAGTTTTTCCATATTTTTCCGGCTCAACACCTCTCTCGGCCTGTTACAGAAGGAGAACAAAATGCCCAGAATTACCGTAGCCAACAAATATGCCCCAATTTTACGATTCACGAACGGTATTTTTTTCTAATTTTTGCTGCCTTTCCCGCTCCAACTTTTCTTTGTCTGCTTTCGAGAGAAGCGAATAGGAAAGTGTTTTCCGGTAGAAAATCAACAACAACGCCACTCCTACGGAGATGGCAGAATCGGCCACGTTGAAGATGAAGCGGAAAAACAAAAATTCTTTTCCTC
The DNA here is from genome assembly GCA_030539475.1 of Bacteroidia bacterium. Lineage (GTDB taxonomy): Bacteria > Bacteroidota > Bacteroidia > Bacteroidales > Dysgonomonadaceae > Petrimonas. The sequence continues at coordinate 1,040 of JAUNRY010000150.1, forward strand.
CCATAAACGGGAACCAATCGGGATACGTTCCTTGTATGAGCGGAAAGTAGAACATATCTACCACTTTGCCGTGCAGCAGCGAGGCGTATCCTTCGCCGAAAGGCACTGCCGATGCCACGTGCCCGGGATAACTCGCCTGGAAAAAGGCTCCGTAAAAAACGCTGTCGATAATATTTCCCGACGCGCCTGCCAACACCAGCGCGATGCAACTGATGAAGCCTATTTTGTAGTTTTCTTTTACAATGCGGTACAGGTACACGATAATGGCGCCCACGGCTATAATCCTGAAAATGGAAAGAAACAGTTTCCCTATGGCTTCTATGCCGAATGCCATGCCATTGTTTTCCACGAAATAGATTTTAAACCAGTCGGTTACATGAATCATATCGTAGAGAGCCATGTGGGTTTTTACCCATATTTTGCTTACTTGGTCGACGAGAAGAACCAAGATGATAACCGACACGGCAATAAGTGCTTTTTTTGTGGTGTTGTTCATTCGGGTAGCCATTTACACACAATTCTCCCGGGAACAGAAATGCGGGATTTCTGTCCAAAGCCGGTTTGTGTTGCAGTTAGAATCATTCGCTAACGGTTATTTTCTTTTTCCTTGCTTGGCTTCAATGCTCAACGTGGCATGCGGCACGGCGCGCAGTCGCTCCTTGGGAATCAGTTTGCCGGTTTCGCGGCATACACCGTAGGTTTTGTTTTCGATGCGTATGAGGGCGGCCTGAAGGTTCTGAATGAACTTCATTTGGCGTTGCGCCAGCCGTCCGGCTTCTTCTTTTGATAGCGTTGACGCACCTTCTTCCAGCACCTTGTAAGTTGGCGATGTGTCCATTGTGTCGTTGCCATCGGCATTTGTTACCGCAGCGCGGTAGTTTTCGTACTCTTGCTGGGCTACCTCCAGCTTTTCTTTAATAATGATACGGAATTCATCCAATTCCTCGTCAGAGTATCTCGTCTTTTCACTCATAACAGTAAATGTTTAATTTATAATGGTTTTTAATTTTGTTTTGAGATTCCTCACTTCTTTCGGAATGACATGAGCTAACGAACCAACCAAAGCTATGCGTAAGATGATATTCCCGCCGCAACTTCTAGTTGTTAACAGATAAATAACTTAATATGTCCGAAGCATTGTCCATTCAACTCTTTTTTTGCAAAGATAACACAATTTCGTTATCAATTATAAACGCAAATGTGTTTACTATTGTTTACGAATGCCGATGGTCAGTTTTTCGTCGTCTATCTCAATTTCATCCTCAAAAGTTTGCGGTTTTATTTCGATAGAATCGGCCAGCACCTGAGTTTTGATGTAATCGCTAAACTCGTGAATGGCAGCATCAAACAACGGATTCGATGAAAGCCGGATAGCGATGCGGTCGGTAATTTCAAAATCTTTCGATTTACGCAAATTCTGAACGCGATTTACCAATTCGCGGGCAATGCCTTCTTTGCGAAGCTCATCGGAAACGGTAATATCGAGGGCAACGGTCAACCGGCCTTCGTTGGCCACAAGCCAGCCGGGGATATCTTCCGAAATTATCTCCACATCGGCCATGTCAATTACGGCTTCCTGTCCGCCAATCTCGAACGCGATGTTTCCGTTTTTCTCCAGCGCGTTTATTTCGTCTTGCGCCATTTCCTGAATGCGCGCAGCGAGCTGTTTCATGATTTTCCCGTACCTGGGGCCGAGTTTTTTGAAATCGGGTTTCACGCGCTTCACGAGCATATCGTTTGCCGAGTCCACAAACTCCAGTTCTTTCACGTTCACCTCGCTAAGGATAAGCCCTTTAACGGCTTCGATGTTTTTCTGCTGCGCGGCATCTGCAACCGGAACCATAATTTTCGACAACGGCTGGCGAACTTTCAGGTTTACCTTACGACGCAACGCCAACACAATGGACGAGGCGGTTTGCGCCAAATACATCTGCTCTTCGAGCGTGGTGTCGATGGCCGATTCATCCACGGCAGGAAAATCTGCCAAATGCACCGACTCGAAATTTTCACTTTCCGTGGCATTCACCAAATCCAAATACAGCCTGTCGGCATAAAACGGAACGATGGGAGCCATCAGTTTTGCTACGGTAACCAAGCATTGGTAGAGCGTTTGATAGGCCGAAATTTTATCTTCGGTCATTTCGCCACCCCAAAAGCGTTTGCGGTTCAGGCGCACAAACCAGTTGCTGAGGTTATCGTTCACAAAATCGTTAATCGCCCGTCCGGCTCTGGTTGGCTCATAATTGGCATAATCTTCGTCCACTTTTTTAATCAACGAGTTCAGAAGCGATAGAATCCACCGGTCAATTTCAGGGCGTTTGGCCAATTCTATGGGTGGATATTGATTGCGAAAATCGTCCACATTGGCGTACAGCGCGAAGAATGAATAGGTGTTGTACAACGTGCCGAAAAACTTGCGGCGGGCTTCTTCCACGCCGTCGATATCGAATTTCAGGTTATCCCACGGAGCGGCGTTTGTAACCATGTACCAGCGCAACGGGTCGGAACCGAATTTTTCGATCGTCTCGAACGGGTCAACAGCATTTCCCAAGCGTTTCGACATTTTATTGCCGTTCTTATCGAGCACCAATCCGTTCGAAATCACGTTTTTAAACGCTACGCTTCCTTTCACCATCGTGCTGATGGCGTGCAGCGTGAAAAACCATCCGCGCGTTTGGTCAACTCCCTCGGCAATAAAATCGGCGGGATAAACCTGCGCGAAATCTTCTTCCGAAATATGCGGATAAAAAACCTGCGCGAAAGGCATGGCGCCGCTATCGAACCAAACGTCGATGAGGTCGAGTTCGCGATGCATGGGTTTTCCGCTGTCGGAAACCAGCACAATGTTGTCCACATACGGACGGTGCAAATCTATTTTTTCGTACTCTAAGTTTTTGCAATCTTTCAGGTCGAAACCTTTCCAGGGCAGTTCGGCCATCACGCCGGCATCGAGCGCTTTTTGCATTTCACCGCAAAGTTCTTTTACCGAACCGATGCATTTTTCTTCCCGGCCGTCTTCGGTACGCCAAATGGGCAATGGTGTCCCCCAATATCGGCTGCGGCTCAGGTTCCAGTCTTGCAGGTTTTCGAGCCATTTGCCGAAACGCCCGGTGCCGGTGGATTGCGGTTTCCAGTTGATGGTATCGTTGAGTTCCATCATTTTCTCGCGGCAAGCCGTTGAGCGGATAAACCAACTGTCGAGCGGATAATACAACACCGGTTTATCAGTGCGCCAGCAGTGCGGATAGCTGTGAACAAATTTCTCGATGCGGAAAGCGCGGTTTCGCAGCTTGAGGGAAACGGATAAATCAACATCCAAAGCCTCCCCAACCCCTCCCACGGAGGGGCTTTGTTCTCCCCCCTTGGGGGAGTTAGAGGGAGCTGCATATTCATTTTTCACAAAACGTCCGGCAAACTCTTTGTATAAATCAACATTCACGTTGTTTTTTACAAAATCTTCGTCTAAATCTTCTATTCGGAAGAATTTTCCGGTTAAATCTACCATCGGGCGTGTGTTGCCGTCTTTGTCGATGAGCGTGAGCCCCGGCACATCGTTTTCTTTACCCACTTTCGCGTCGTCGGCGCCAAATGTAGGTGCTACATGCACAATTCCCGTTCCGTCTTCGGTGGTTACAAAGTCTCCCGTTACCACGCGAAAAGCATTATCTGCCACCTTTATCCACGGAAAAAGTTGTTCGTATTCAATTCCGGCAAGCTCCGAACCTTTCCATGTTTTTTCCAACACGCGGAAAGGAACATTTTTGTCGCCTTCTTTATAATCTTCTAATTTTAATCCGGCATTTTTTTCCGGAAAATGAGCGTTGAGCAGGTTTTTTGCCAGTACCACAGTCATCGGTTTACCCGTGTATTGATTGTAGGTTTGAACGGCGGTATATTCTATATTCGGCCCCACAGCCAGCAACATGTTCGACGGCAATGTCCACGGCGTGGTTGTCCACGCCAGAAAAAACGGTTCTCCAAACTCCGTCCACTCCGCAAGCGGATTTGTTATTTTGAATTGCGCGGTGCAGGTGGTGTCTTTTACATCGCGGTAACATCCGGGCTGATTGAGTTCGTGTGTGCTCAGGCCGGTTCCCGCCGCAGGCGAATAGGGCTGAATGGTGTAACCTTTGTATAAATATCCTTTTTTGTAGATTTCTTTGAGCAGGTACCACAATGTTTCTATGTATCGGTTGTCGTAAGTGATGTAAGGGTCGTTCATATCCACCCAATAACCCATTTTCCGAGTAAGATCTTCCCATTCTTTGGTGTATTTCATCACTTCCGAACGACAGGCCGCGTTGTACTCCTCAACGGAAATTTTACTACCGATGTCTTCCTTGGTGATTCCGAGTGTTTTTTCCACACTGAGTTCCACGGGAAGCCCATGCGTATCCCAGCCGGCTTTGCGGTTAACCAGAAAACCCTTCATTGTTTTGTATCGGCAGAAAATATCTTTGATGGCGCGCGCGATTACGTGATGAATGCCCGGCATTCCATTTGCCGACGGCGGGCCTTCGTAAAAAACAAACGATGGTTGTCCCCCGCGCGTGTCCAGACTTTGTTGGAAGACATTTTTTTCATCCCAACGCCGCAATATTTCTTTGTTTACATCTGAAAGATTTAATTGATTATATTCCGGAAATTTCGTGCTCATTGTCAATGTTTTTAGACCTCTTAAAAAATTGTTTGCAAAGGTAGTGATTTTTTTGGAGAAATAGGAAGTGGGGAAGTCTGAAAA
>JAUNRY010000151.1 GCA_030539475.1 Bacteroidia bacterium
ATGAGTTCAACGCCATGCCAACCGCTAACAGCTAAAGGCTAATAGCCGACAGATGAGTGCAAGGGCAGTTCGGATGAGTACAAGGGCAGAGTAGTGCTGCAAATGTCCCCGTTAGGTCGGTAATCAGTCAGTGGAGACGCATCAGACGGGTAATCCGTCAGATGCTTTAAACGACCGCGAACGATAAATTATTTCCGAATTTTCCATCGAAATAGTCTTCATTTTTGTTAACGAATTATACGGTTTGCACGAAAAAAAATAGTACCTTGCGGGAAAAAACAATGAAAACAAGAGAAATTGAAAAAGTGGTTAAAGGCTCGCGCCAAATTGACGGAGCAGGCGTACATCTGGTACGGGTTTTCGGACACAGGGACGTGAAGGATTTTGATCCGTTTCTGCTGCTCGACGCGTTCGATTCAACCAATCCGGACGATTACACAAAGGGCTTTCCGTGGCATCCGCACCGGGGAATTGAAACGATAACGTATCTCATCAGCGGTCAAATAGATCACATGGACAGCTTGGGAAACAAAGGCACGATACGCGCCGGCGGATGCCAGTGGATGACGGCCGGAAGCGGCATACTGCATCAGGAAATGCCCATCGCGTCGGACCGAATGCTGGGAGCGCAGCTTTGGGTGAACCTGGCGGCGAAAAATAAAATGGCCGAACCTAAATACCGCGATATCACCGCCGATATGGTTCCGGTACTGAAAAGCGAGAACGGCGAAATAAGAATTATATCGGGCACTTACGAAGGCACAAAAGGCGCCATGCAGCCGGATTACGTGCAGGCGCTGTACCTCGACGCGATGGTTTATGCCGGAAAAACAATGACAATTCAGGCGAAATCAAACGAAAACCTGTTTGTTTACGTAGTGGAGGGAAGCGGAACAACGGGCGAGAAATCGTCGCCCATACAATCGCATTCGGCCGTGTTGTTCGACAAGGGCGATCAACTGATTTTTACCGCCGGAGGCGATGGATTGCGTTTGTTGCTTGTGTCGGGCGAATCGTTGGAAGAACCCATATCGTGGGGCGGGCCCATCGTGATGAATACCCGTCAAGAACTGAACCTTGCCTTCGAAGAACTGGAAAACGGAACGTTTATAAAACACGAGAAGTTTTGAGGTGTGGGGGATGGCTTCCCGGGGCTTAACCGAAAAGTTGTGGACAGTATATATCTCAATAGATTTCTCCCTGCGGTAGAAATGACAGTTTCATTGAAAAAGATACCGGCAAAAGAAGGCGCGGCAAATCCGCGCCTTCTTTCGCTTTCTCTATGCACAGACTCGTCACTTCGACCGCAGGGAGAAGTCTCCAGACACTTTATTCTTTATATGCAAAAAACCACCAAACGTATGATTTTTTCACCCGCCTTCTAAGCGTTTCACCAACACCCCCACTTTCTCAATCCCTTTGAGGGACGTCTCTTTCATGGCGTGCCGGATACGGATGCGATAAGCGCGCGCGGAATCCAACGAAACGGATGTTTTGTACGGAACCGATACCTGATACAACCCCGCGCTTCCCGCGCCGAGCCATTTCCCTTGCAGCCCGGCCAGCTTTACCTCCACCGTATCGTTTACAAACGCGGTATCGGTGAGGTTCTGCTCAACAAGCAGCCAGATATCGCGGTAAGGATACAGGTTGTTGTTTACGATTTCCAGCACAACATCGTATTTCCTGTCCGGGGCAACGGAGAGCGAGTCGAGCAGAAAATCAACCGCGGCCTGCTTGCTCCAGTGGTTGTTATTAACCGCGTGAAACCGGTAATAGGCCTCGCCCTCGTTGCACGAAGACAGCAAGGCAACCACCGCTATCATACCGATGAAAAGCTTACTTCTCATTGCGTTTGGGCGGCCTTCCTCCCCGGTTTCTGTTATCGGATCTTCTTCTGGATTTCCTCCTTCGTGAAGAACCTTCGCCTTCTTTTTTATCGAAACGGGTAATGCTTTGTCCTTCCAGCAAATCGTTCTGGATGGTTTCTTCTTTGTTTTTTGCTTCCTCTTCCGACGCTAATTGGGGAGGTTTTTTCCCTTTTTTATTCAACTCGATGATGTGAAACGCCCGGTCTTTCGATATGGTTTCCAGGTTCACCGGGTTGTTCTTGTCGGTAGAATACGTAATCTGTCCGGATAAAATATCGGTTTTGAAGTGAAAATAATCGCTGTCTTTCGTCTGCAAAACAATCTCGCGCGAGGGCAGCTTCCGGTTAGCCTCCACGTAAGTGTCCACTTCGTAGTTCATGCAGCACTTCAACTTGCCGCATTGCCCGGCGAGCTTCTGGGGATTGAAGGAGATATCCTGATAGCGGGCTGCCGACGTGGAAACCGATACGAAACTCGACATCCAGCTGCTGCAGCACAGTTCGCGCCCGCAAGGCCCCACCCCGCCAATGCGTCCGGCTTCCTGCCGCGCGCCAATTTGCTTCATCTCCACTTTCACCCGAAACTCAGCGGCAAAATCTTTTATTAGCTGGCGGAAATCCACGCGCTCATCGGCAATGTAGTAAAAAATGGCCTTGTTGCCGTCGCCCTGATACTCCACGTCGCCTATTTTCATGTTCAAGCCCAGGCTCTCGGCCCTCTCCCGGGCGCGAATCATGGTGGTTTGCTCCTTGGCTTTGGCCAATTCATATTTCTCCATATCGGAGGAGCGCGCTATGCGGTAAACGCGCTTGGGGCTTCCGCTGTTGGCGTCGTCGTGGTAATTGTTTTTACGCATTTGCGCCTCCACCAGTTTTCCGGTAAGGGTTACGGTTCCGATATCGTGCCCGGGCGATGCCTCCACGGCTACCACATCGCCTTTTTTCAGGTTTATGCGGTTGCTGTTCAGGTAATATCCTTTGCGGGTGTTTTTAAATTGCACTTCCACCATGTTGGTCAACTCCTGCATTTCGGGAAAGTTGTGCAGCCAATCGTAAACGTTAAGTTTGGTGGAGCGGCAGGAGCATCCTTTGCATCCGCCTTTATTGCGCGCGGTTGCTACCTTATCGGGAGCGATGTCCGCTAATTTATCTGATAATTTTTCTCTGTCCATAATAAAAAAGTTTTTTTCAATCCGCCAGTCCGGCAACCGGCCCAACGGCTCAATGCCCTTCTCTTTTGGGAAAGCCGGAGGGGGCTTATTGTTTCAATAACATCGTTCCTTTCAGGCACAAATCCAAAAATATAATTTTGGCATTGCCGTTTTGTTCTATTTGCCGGTATGCAAGCTGAAATTCATCCGTAAACGATTGAATATTTTTCTCGTTGATAAACGGCGCGAACCGCTCGCCGAACGTTTGTTCTTCCGCGTTGAGATATACCAGGCCGGGCTCGTTGAGGTTGCTGATGAAGAACTCCCGAAACAGGCGCAGGCAATACAGCAGGTAACTCTTCTGCATTTCACGTCCCAGGGAAGACATTTCGGCGGCAACCTTTTTTATGGCTTTAATGTTGCGCGATACCGAGGCGCGCATCATTTCCTTAAACAGCGAAAAGAAAAACGTGTTGTCGTCGGCCGACTGAATGAGGGCAACGGCTTTGGAGAAACTGCCGTTGGCTATGTGAGCTACCGACTTGGCGTTCTCTTCCTCCAAACCGAATACCGACTGAATGGAAGCCACCATTTCGTTGTACTCAATGGCGCGTATGCCGATGGGCTGGCAGCGCGACTGAATGGTGGGCAACACGTTTTCCAGGTCTTCCGACACGAGCAGGAAAACGGTGTTCTGCGGCGGTTCTTCAATCATTTTCAGCAGCTTGTTGGCGCAGGTGTTGTTCATTTTTTCGGGAAGCCACACAATCATTATCTTGTAGGGCGCTTCGTAAACCTTCAGGTTCAGTTTGCGTATTATCTCATCGCTTTCTTTGGAGTAGATAATGCCTTGCGCGTTTTCGGCGTTGATGAAGTTGAGCCAGTCGTTGAGGTTGAAATACGCCTGCCCGCTCAGGAACTCGCGCCATTGGGGCAAATACTCGTTGCTCACTTTCGATTTCACCACCGGAAACACGAAGTGCAAATCGGGGTGCATCAGCTTGTCGAACTTGTGGCACGAAGGGCATTGCCCGCAAGAATCTTCCGCGCCCTTGTCTCCGCAATTCAGGTAGCGGGCGTAGGCGATGGCCAGCGGCAGTTTCCCCACCCCTTCGGGGCCGTGAAACATGCGGGCATGCGGAACAAAACCCCGCTGCACGGAATCGATGAGATGTTTTTTTACATCGTGAAGCCCTATGATATCGCGAAAATACATGCTGTGCGGTTCTATTGACGGTGCAAAAATAACGAAAAAGACTGAAATGGAGAAACACAAGGAAGAAAGTTTGGATTTTGGGGGTTGCGAGGCTATTGCGTTTAGCGGCGGGTGCGCTGCCGGCAATCTCCCGGCAATGGATTTGCAGTTGTATTATTGCTTACCGAACACAACGATAAATTAACAAATAATTTTTCTTTTTCGGTTTGGAAAAATCGTTACTAATTATTATCTTTGACCGGTAAACTGATCCGAATATATTGTGAACGTTGCTACGGGATGCAATACGCCATCCCCCGAAAGAAGAAGAGTTGCTACTGAGTGAAACATTGCTGCTACCGATTAAAGAATAGCCGCTTCCACTTAAAGCACAACTGCTACCGCTTAAAGTAAAGCCGCCGTTACGTAAAACAAAACTGCTACGATGAAAAATAGAGCTGCTTCCAAACGAAACATATCCGCACCCTGTAAGAATAAAGCGGCTACCGCGCCAAGCAGGGCTGCTTCCGCCTGAAATAAAATACTTACCGATGCAGGTAAGATCTTCATACATAAAAAACAGAATTATTCATTTAAAAAATCAAGCGTATGGCCTCACTCAGATTCAAACAAGAAGATTATCCCGCTGTTGCTGATTTTATGATTAACAGCTTCGAGCGCGATTTGGCGGACTTCACGTCCAAGTACAGAACAATGAATTCCGATTACCTTGCGGGATTCAAGGAAAGCAACGCCGCCGTGAAAATTGCCCTGTCGGGCGTATTGACCAAAGAGCGGCAGAAAAAAATGACAAGCGACTTATACGCGGCGGCAGACCGCTTAAAAGATGATGTGATTTTATTGAAAGATTACGCGCTGCGCGGCGGATTGAACGGCAACGCCATCGGCAATGCGATAAAACAACTGACCGGGCGCAACGTGGAAGCTGCCGTGAAAACCGTTCGCGACGCCCTGCCCTATTATACCGAGCACGCAGAGGCGTTGGCCGATATGCCCGAAGGGTTCCTCGGCCAAATGGCAACCGACGTAGCGCACCTCGAAACCCTCAACGCCGAACAAAACCGGCTGATGAACGAGCGCAAACAAGGCACTGCCGACAACAAACTATTGTATAAAGCGCTCAACAAGTACCTCTCCGAAGTGGGCAAAGCGGGCAAAATTATTTACAAAGGCACGCCCAAGCGCGACGAATACACCATCAGCAAAATTGTTTCCCGCGTGCGCGCCGCCAATAAATCCGGAGCAGAGGCTCCGCGGGAAGAAGGGTGAGGAAAAGAAAGGTAAGTAAAGGGGAAAAGCAGGGATAACCTTTGTCAAAGTCCTAAACTTTGACAAAGGTTGTGTTTGAAATAAATATTAAACGAGCATCCGTTTGTTTGCCTAACCCGCCTGAAAGGCGGCACTAAACAGCTATAAGTACCGCCACTCCGGGCGGAGTTTTTTTAGATATGTTTTTCCGCAGGCGAATAAATCGCCTACGGTTATGGAAATATGGCTTTCCAAGCCTATGG
>JAUNRY010000152.1 GCA_030539475.1 Bacteroidia bacterium
TATTGAAATGAAACTGAAACAAGTTTTTCTTTTATTATCCGTTCTGCTGGCCTCGGTGAATTGCTCCGTAACCAAAAAAGCACCGGATAGCGGATTTCAACTGAAAATACTTTCTTACAACGTTCGCAACGCGCGCGGAATGGACGATGTAACCGATTTCGACCGCGTAGCGAAAGTGATTAGCCGGATAAACGCCGACTGTGTGGCGCTTCAGGAGCTCGACAGCGCTACGGAGAGAAGCGGCGGAATTGTGGTTCTCGATGAGTTGGCGGGCAGAACCGGAATGCATGCCGTTTACAACGCGTCCATCGATTATCAGGGAGGGAAGTACGGCGTTGGAATTTTAACAAAAGAAAAACCGCTGCGCCACGAAGCCATTCCGCTCCCCGGAAGCGAAGAAAAACGCAGTTTGCTTATTGTTGAAATGGAAAATTACGTTATTTGCTGCACGCATTGGTCGTTGAGGCAGCCCGATCGGTTTGCGTCGGTGGCGAAAATCAACGAGGCATTGATAAAATATACACACAAGCCGGTATTTTTGGCAGGTGATCTCAACGCCGTTCCGGAATCGGAAGAAATTAAGGAATTATCGAAAGATTGGATGGTTCTGAATGATCCGGCGCAGCCTACGATTCCGGTGGTGAATCCGAATCGTTGCATTGATTATGTTTTCGGGAAACAATCCGGTGTTTTTCGCTTCGAAGTTTTGCAAACCAACGTGGAAGACGAACCCGTGGCGTCAGACCATTTGCCGGTTTGGGCAAAAGTTGAAGTGAAAAGAAACAAATAAATATATCTCAATATGAAAAAATTATTGCTCTTATTTCCGCTTTTTTTTAGCTTTATTTTAATGGGAAGTGCGCAAACTCCAAGAGATTTCAGCATGAATATTGCCTCATTCAATATCCGTATGGATACCGAACGGGATAGCCTGAATGCCTGGAAACACCGCAAAGAAATGGTGAAAGGATTGATTGGTTTTCACGATTTCGATATCGTGGGAACCCAAGAAGGTTTCAAACATCAGCTGGACGGCATTCTCGAATTGGACAATTATGCCTATGTGGGCGCCGGGCGCGACGACGGAAAAGATGCCGGCGAGCATTCCGCCATTGTTTACAAAAAAAGCCGGTTCGATGTGCTGGAAAACGGAGATTTCTGGTTTTCCGAAACCCCCGGCGTGCCCGGCAAAGGCTGGGATGCCACTTGCTGCAACAGAATTTGCTCGTGGGCGAAATTCAGGGACAAACAATCGGGAAAAGAGTTTTTTGTGTTCAACGTGCACTACGACCACGAGGGGCGCGAAGCGCGAAGAAACTCATCGATGTTGCTGTTGCGGAAAATTGATGAAATTGTTGGCGGCAACGTTGTTTTCTGTACCGGCGATTTCAACGCCACACCCGATGACGAACCCATACAAATTCTCGCCAACAACGGCCGCTTGCAAGACTCTTACTCTATTTCGGCGCAGCCGCCTTACGGCACGGAAGGAACATTCAACTCTTTCCGGCTGAATTCTCCCATGAAAGGCCGCATCGACTATGTTTGGGTGTCGGAAGGTGTTGCGGTAAACAAGTATGGCGTGCTAAACGATATGCAATACGGGCGTTTCCCGTCTGATCATTTTCCGGTAATGGTGAATGTTTCGTTCTAAAAAACTGACGGAACAACTACAAGCCATTCCGTCAGTAATTTATATTCATTGAGTAGGTGCGAAAGATCGCCCCGCTTCAGAGAGATTGTCTTATTTCAATTTCGCCAGCGCTTCTTTCACTCTGCCGATGGCTTTCTCAATGTTCTCGTCCGATGTGGCGTATGAGAAACGTACGCATCCCGGAGCGCCGAAAGCGTCGCCGCCCACGCAAGCCACGTGTGCTTCTTCCAGCAGATACATCGCCAAATCGGTGGCGGAGCCAATGGTTTTCCCGTTAAATGATTTACCCAAATAAGCGGAACATTCCGGAAAAATATAAAATGCGCCCATCGGCTCATTCACTTTGAGTTCGGGAATTTCTCTCAGCAGTTTCGCAATCAGGTTTTTTCTTCTTTCAAAAGCGGTGCGCATTTCTTCCACGCAATCCTGGCTTCCGGTGTAGGCCGCTTCCGCAGCTTTTTGCGAAATGGACGAAGGCCCCGATGTGTATTGTCCCTGCAACAATCCGCAAGCCGACGCAATCCATTTGGGAGCGGCAATCCAGCCGATGCGCCAGCCCGTCATGGCGTAGCCTTTGGAAACTCCGTTTATGACGATTACCCGCTCGCGAATTTCTTCGAATTGCGCCATGCTTTCGTGTTTGCCTATATAATTAATGTGTTCGTAAATTTCATCGGCAATCACGTAAACATTGGGATGTTTTGCCAATACATCGGCAATGGATTTGAGTTCATCCCGCGTGTAAACGCTTCCGGTGGGGTTTGACGGGGAGCACAAAATCAGCGCGCGTGTTTTCGGCGTGATGGCTTCTTCCAGTTGTTGGGCGGTTATTTTAAAATCCTGCTCTATTCCGGCATGTACGAAAACCGATTTTCCTTCGGCCAGCTTCACCATTTCGGGATAGCTTACCCAGTAGGGCGCGGGAATGATTACTTCTTCGTCTTTATCAACAATGGATATGATAACGTTGCAAAGCGATTGCTTGGCGCCGCCCGAAACAACAATTTGCGCGGGTTCGAAATCGAGATTATTTTCGCTTTTCAGTTTGCCGCAAATGGCTTTCCGCAGTTCGGGAAAACCCGGAACGGGGGAGTAAAAAGAGAAATTATTGTCGATTGCCTTCTTGGCGGCCTCTTTTATGTGGTCGGGCGTGGCAAAATCGGGTTCGCCCACGCTCATGTTAATAACGTCAATTCCCTGAGCTTTCAGCTCGTTGCTTTTTTGCGCCATCGCGAAAGTTTCCGATGGAGAAAGCGATTGCAGTCGTGCGGATAATGGATTCATATCAATTTTATCTGTTTTCTGTGAAATATTTTGCAAATATAGCTAAAAAGCTCCACTTTAAGAGCATTTTTTGCAAAATAACAGCAGGATGCTTACTTTTTTTCTTTCGGTGAAAATAGAAAGCATCACCTTTTTCAGCCGGGTGATGCTTTTTAAATAGAAAACGGTTTGTATTATTTCTCTTCTTTCTCCGAGAGATACGAAGAGATTCCTTCCTGCGTGGCAGAAAGCCCTTTGTCGCCTTTGTGCCAGTCGGCCGGACAAACTTCGCCAAACTCTTCGGTAAACTGCAGCGCGTCTATTACTCTCAATATTTCGTCAACGCTTCTTCCCAGCGGCATGTCGTTTATCACTTGATGGCGTACAATTCCTTCTTTATCAATTAAAAACAGTCCGCGATATGCTTCGGGTGTTCCCGTAAAAATGGGTTTGCCTGACGAGTCGGTTTCAAACTGTCCGGCCAGCACGTCGTAAGCCATTGATATCGTCATTGCGTGATCGGCTACAATCGGGTAGGTAACGCCTTGTATTCCACCTTCTTTTTTTTGTGTTTGCAGCCATTTCCAGTGCGATACCACTGAGTCGGTGGAGCAGGCTACCACGGCTGTGTCGCGATCTTCAAATTCCTTAATTTTTTCTTGAAAAGCATGTAATTCGGTGGGACAAACAAACGTGAAGTCTGCGGGATAAAAGAAAAAAACTACGTAGTTTTTTCCTAAATAATCATCCAATGAGAAATTATCTTCTATAATATTCCCATCAATTACTGCGGGAGCCCAAAACACAGGAGCTCTTTTTCCTACTAATACTGCCATATGCTAAATAATTATTGTTTGTGATTTTTTTTACCACGCAAAGATATAAAATATAAGCATGAATAGCGCCAATTTTCCATTATTTATCATTATACCGTGTTTCTATAACACAATTTGCATTGCTTCGGGGCAAACTGACAAAAAATAAATTTAACGTTTCAAAATCATGTCGTTTCAATAAAAAGAGTTACTTTTGCATGCAATAAAATTCATAACTGGAAAGAAGTTAGAAGTGAGAAATTAGAAATAGAAGAAGGCTGTATCGCGGTTGTTTAATGCCTGGCAGCACTATTGTCTATCCATCTTGGTTCTTGGTTCCTTTCATCAAAAAATAAACAATTATGTCATTTGTTGCAGATAAAATTACAATGGAAGGATTAACTTTCGACGATTTGTTGTTAGTGCCCGCTTATTCCGAAGTACTTCCCCGAAACGTAGATCTCTCTACCCGTTTTTCCAGAAACATTCCCCTCAACATTCCCATGGTATCGGCCGCCATGGATACCGTTACGGAAACTACCATGGCTATCGCTATCGCTCGCGAAGGCGGAATAGGTGTTATACACAAAAATATGACCATTGATGATCAGGCAAAACAGGTGCGCACCGTAAAACGCGCCGAAAACGGCATGATACTGAATCCCATCAGCATTCATCCCGAGAAAACCGTTGCCGACGCGCTGGGAATGATGGCTGAATATAAAATTGGCGGAATTCCGGTGGTTGCGGAAGACAACACGCTGGTGGGAATTGTTACCAACCGCGATTTGCGTTTCGAGCGCGAAATGGAAAAACGGATAAAAGACGTGATGACCAAAGACGGATTGATTACCACCCGCCAATCTACCGATTTGGATGCCGCCGCCGAAATTCTTCAGGCGCATAAAATAGAAAAACTGCCGGTGGTTGACGCCCATTACAAACTAATAGGGCTTATTACCTACAAAGATATTACTAAAGCCAAAGACAAACCCAATGCCTGCAAAGACGGGCAGGGGCGTTTGCGCGTAGCGGCCGGAATCGGCGTTACTTACGATTCGGTGGAAAGAGCTGCCGCGTTAATTGAAGCCGGCGTAGATGCCATAGTTATCGATACCGCACACGGGCACTCCAAGGGCGTGGCAGACATGCTGAAACTCATCAAGAAAACTTTTCCCGAAATTGATGTGGTGGTGGGAAATATTGCCACGGCCGAAGCGGCAAAATTTCTCGCAAAAGCCGGCGCCGATGCCGTGAAAGTGGGAATTGGGCCCGGATCTATTTGCACCACGCGTGTGATTGCCGGCGTGGGTGTTCCGCAACTTTCGGCCATTTACGATGTGTCGCAGGCGTTGAAAGGAACCGGCGTTCCGCTTATCGCCGACGGTGGGTTGCGTTATTCGGGCGATATCGTGAAAGCGTTGGCGGCAGGCGGCTCGTCGGTAATGATGGGTTCGCTGCTGGCCGGAACCGAAGAGTCTCCCGGCGAAACCATTATCTTCAACGGAAGAAAATTCAAGACGTATCGGGGAATGGGCTCGCTCTCCGCCATGCAAAAAGGGTCAAAAGACCGCTATTTCCAAGATGTGGAAGACGATATTAAAAAACTGGTTCCCGAAGGAATCGAAGCACGTGTGCCATTCAAAGGAACGTTGCAAGAAGTCATCTACCAAATGGTTGGCGGACTTCGCGCCGGAATGGGATACTGTGGCGCCGCCAGTATCGAAAAACTCCACGAAGCCAAATTCACCCGCATCACTTCCGCCGGATACGCCGAAAGCCATCCGCACGGCGTGATGATTACAAGAGAAGCGCCAAATTATAGTAGGGATAAGGATTAGAAAATATCCGAGTTGCGATGTTGAATTTACGATTTACAACCCTGCCTGATTTATTTCATGTGGGGTTGTTTCTTAAGCTTGGTTATCGCCGTTTCCGATAAGCAAATCGAAACTTTTCAGACTTCCCCACTTCCTATTTCTCCAAAAAAATCACTACCTTTGCAAACA
>JAUNRY010000153.1 GCA_030539475.1 Bacteroidia bacterium
ATGTTTCTTGTGAGTGAAGTGCATCCTTTTTTGGACGGAAACGGGCGTATAGCCCGGATAATGATGAATGCCGAATTGGTACGGGGCGGACAATCTCGCATCATTATTCCTACGGTATTTCGCGAAGATTATCTGCTGGCATTGCGTAAATTATCCCGAAAAAAAGAGCCAGATACTTATATCCGCGTAATGGAAAAACTGCACCATTTCAGTGATAATCTTTACGGACAAGATTTTGACGAACTCAATCGCTATTTACAAGCTTCCAATGCTTTTGAAGACCCGGAAGAGGGTAAATTACAATGGATTGACAGAAGTTTTTCATCAAAAAGTAAACTATATTAAAAAAATAATCACGCAACAAAGTAATGCTAATTTTCAAATAAGCCTTACTTTCTTGTAATTAACAAACACCACTAAATCCAAAAAATAAAAAAAATGACAAAAACGAACAACACCCCATTCGCCGAGCGTGAGGACTTATCCTATTTCACGCTCACGCTGCAATCGTATTTAAACGAAAGTTTTCCCGAGTTGGCAAACGATAAAACGTTTATCGAAGAACGTTCCGAGCTTGCCGCGCAAAGTTATGCCGATGCCCTTATGGCCGGGCACAGCCACCCCGAAGCATCGGAATTATCCAACGAAGTGATGTATGAAGGGCTTCATTTTTCCAAGTTCGATATGCTTTTCAAAGTTATCTGCAACGAGTTTGACAGCCAAATGGCAGACGATGAACTACGGCCGTTTGCCATGAAAATGTACCCGCTCTGCGCCGAAATATTCGCCAATTACCCCACGGACGAACCGGAATTTGTCGACAGTGGCGATTACGACCTGCTTTACACCGAACTCACGGGAACCGTAGCCATCCATATCGAAGATAATGGCTTATGGTAAAAAGGCGCATTTAATCGACAATATTGAAGCAATCGCTACTGCTTTTCGTCTCGAAAAAGAGAAACGGAAAGCCACCGCGTCCGAACACGAAATCCTATCCCGATACAGCGGTTTTGGTGGCTTGAAGTGCATTCTCAATCCCGCCCAAACGCTGGAAGACGCAGCCCGTTGGAAAAAATCCGAATTGGATTTATTCCCGCAAGTTGCCGACCTGCACCGGCTGATACGAGAAAACACCCCGGACGAACGAACCTACAACCGCTATGTGGACAGCCTGAAACAATCTGTTCTCACGGCGTTTTACACCCCGCCGGTGGTTGTAGAAAGCCTTGCTCAAAGCCTGCGTAACCACGGAATTACGCCCATCCGCCTGCTCGAACCATCGGCAGGAACGGGTGCTTTTGTCGATGCCTTCAAGCCCGAAAATTCCGTCCGAACCGTTGCTTTCGAAAAAGACCTGCTCACGGGAAAAATATTGCAACACCTGCAACCCGAGGCAGATGTGCGTATCGAAGGATTTGAAAATATCGAAGCCAAACGGCTTGGCTCGTTCGATTTAGCAGCGAGCAATATCCCGTTTGGCGATGTTTCGGTATTCGATTTGTCCTACTCACGCGGCAAGTCCCCCGCAAAACAGCAAGCCGCCCGAAGCATTCACAACTATTTTTTTCTGAAAGGATTAGATTGTTTACAAGAAGGCGGTATATTGGCGTTTATCACATCGCAAGGCGTGATGAATAGCAACCGTAATGCCCTAATCCGTGAGTATTTAATGGAAAACAGCCGGCTGATATCGGCGGTGCGGCTGCCCAACAACCTGTTTTCGGACTATGCAGGAACGGAAGTCGGCACCGATTTGATTGTACTGCAAAAGCAAAGCGGGAAAGGCATTGCCAATGATATGGAACGGAGTTTTATTGAAACCACTGATGATGAGATTTCAATAAACAGATTATTTACCGATATGTCCCGAAATATCTACACTACGCGCGACCGTGCTACCGACTTGTACGGCAAACCCGCTTGGGTAATGCACCACGAGGGCGGTGTCGAAGGTATTGCAAGCGATTTGGAGAAAACTCTGACACAACAAATACGACAGTCCGATTTAGATACTTCACTTTTTGAAACCCAACAAGTGAAATCGTCCGTTACATTTTCCGTACCACAAACGGAACAAAAAACCGACACACGAACAGCCGGAAACGCTTATGATTTAATTCCCCAAAACCTAATCGGGAAACTGCCCAAACTGTATGATACGGACGACGGGAAACCCATCGGCGACAAAACGGCACAACTGCGTTTCTTTTTTCCAATGGGCGCTTACACGGCTTATGTGCTGGAACACGAACCAAAAACAGGCGAACTTTTCACGCTCACCACGATGGACGGAAGAGATTGGGAGCTCGGTTACGCATCGCTGGATGAAATCCGATCCATCCGCGTTGGCGGACTGAAAGTTGAACGCGATTTGTATTTTAATCCCACGCAACTGAAAAATATACCCGAGTTGAACGACTACGTGGGCAACCGCTTCACACCCGAGATAGAAGATGCTCAAATTATCGACGAAAAACCACTTGCAAGCACACCAAAAAACAACCAAGCCGAAGCCTTTCGAGTACCGGACGAATACGCCCAAATCAAAGAGAAACACCCCGATGCTGTGGTCCTTTTCCGTGTGGACGAATACTACGAAACCTATCGGCAGGATGCCGAGAAAGCCGCGCCGATTTTAGGTTTACCACTTATTCAAAACAACGAAAGCGAAGAGGTGAAACTCCGTTTCCGAAGCCACGAATTGGACACACAGCTGCCCAAAATGGTGCGTTCGGGATTGCGTGTAGCCATAACCGACGTATTGGAACAGAAAATTGGAAATAAGATTTTACAAAATAATTCACAAAATCAGGGAAAAGCAGAAAATATTGAAAAGAAAAAAGAACAAAAAACGGAACCCGAACCCGAACCACCCAAACCGGAAGACCCGGCACTTTCGTTGTACGATTTATTCGGTTTTTCTACACAAGAACGTTCGCAGGTAAAACCACTAAAAAAAGGACACAAACCGCGTGGAAACCAAATCAAACGCCCGATGCCTGTTCCGCCAAAACCCGTTGCTCCGCCTATTGTAACCCCGGAACAGCCAAGCCAAGAAACAATGGACAAGGTGCTGGAAACTGCATTAAGTCTGTCCGGAATAAGCAATTTACAGGGCGAACAAACTGTTTCACAAAACGCTGTGAGCGAAACAATTTCAGCCGAACTACTTCCTACCACGGAAGAGATGCTCGATGCGTTTTTTGCCGAAATGGATCCACACAGCCCAAGCAATTACGTGGACGAATGGCGTATGGAAATTCAACACGAAGCACGCTTGGCAAAAGCCCGGCAAAACACCTCTTTGAATGAAATCAACACCCAAAACGGTGATATTGAAACAAACAAACACAGCGAAAAAAGAGATGAAATAAACAACCAAGCAGCTATTTTTCCCAATCAAACCGACCTTTTCGCCACAAGTCCGGTTCTTTCCTTTGCCCCTCGTCCTTTTAACGAAAAATGGGAACCACATTACCGGGAAGGCTGCCTGACAGCCGGTTTGGGACAAGTCGGTTTTTTGAAAAAGGACAAAGACGACCAATCATTTTTTCATCCCTTGGAAGTAAACAGGAAACAGCAAAACCGCATCGAAAGCTACATCTTGGTGCGGGATACCTACAATAGTCTGTATGGCATGGAAGCTGAAACCATGCAGGCACATCCTATTTTGAGAAATGATTTGAACCGTTTTTACGATGATTTTATCCAAAAATTCGGTCAGCTAAACACGCCTGAAAATCTGAAAGTCATCAAAATGGACACCGCCGGCAGTGATATGCCGTTTTTGGAACGAAATATAGGGGGCGTATGGCAGAAAGCCGATATTTTCAGCCGTCCCGTATCCTTTTCCACACAAGAAATTACGAAAGTCGATACGGTAGAAGAAGCCCTGTCTGCTTCGCTCAACAAATACGGACGGGTCGATTTGGATTATATGGCAAGTCTGCACGACAGCTCACGCGAAGAGTTGAAAACCGAACTACACAGACGCATCTTTTTCAATCCTTTGGAACAAGACTACCAAATAGCCGAGAAGTTCATTGCCGGGAACGTGATAGAAAAAGCCAAATCGGTAGAAAAATACCTGAAAAGCCATCCCGATGATACCGAAACTGCCTTTTCGCTCAAAGCCTTGCAAGATGCTTTTCCGCAGCGTATCGAGTTTGAAGAATTGGACTTCAATCTCGGCGAGCGGTGGATACCCGCGGAGATTTACAGCCGGTTTGCATCCGATTTGTTCGACACCGAAGTCAAAATAAACTATGTCGATACTTTGGATGATTTTTCGGTACATTGCTCCCGAAAAAACCACACGATATGGAGCAAATTTGCCACCCGTTCCGAAAGCCGGACGTATGACGGCATCGCCTTGCTCCATCACGCTTTGGTAAACACCACACCCGAAATGACCAAAAAAGTGATGGTGGACGGCAAAGAGACCAAAGTTCGTGACGGAGCAGCCATCCAAGCCACCAACGCCAAAATCGACGAGATACGTGAAGCCTTTTCCCAATGGTTGCAAGCACAAAACGGAGATTTTAAGGAACGGTTGACCAAGATGTACAACGAGAAATTCAACTGCTTTGTGCGTCCCCGGTACGATGGTTCGCTGCAAACTTTCCCCGGTCTGAACCGCCGGAACGTGAATATTGAAGAGCTCTACGACAGCCAGAAAGATGCCGTGTGGATGCTTAAAATGAACGGAGGTGGCATTTGCGACCACGAGGTTGGGTCAGGTAAAACGCTGATAATGTGCTGTTCATCGCAAGAAATGAAACGCTTGGAATTGGCGAATAAGCCGATGATAATCGCTTTGAAAGCCAACGTGCACGAAATAGCCGAAACGTATCGCAAAGCCTATCCCGATGCCAAAATATTGTATCCCGGCAAAGCCGATTTCACGCCCGATAAACGCCAACGGATTTTCGGAGACATCAAAAACAACGATTGAGATTGTATTATTTTAACACATGAGCAATTCGGAATGTTGCCCCAATCGCCCGAAATACAGCAGGAAATATTGCAAAAAGAGTTAGACAGCGTGGAGGAAAATTTGGAAGTGTTGCGTTCGCAAGGCAGAGAAATATCGCGGGCAATGGAAAAAGGGCTGATTAAGCGACAACTGAATTTAGAGGTAAAACTGAAAATATTGGCACATGACATTGCAGACCGCAAAGACGATGTAACCGATTTCCGGATGATGGGCATTGACCATCTCTTTGTGGATGAAAGTCACCGGTTCAAAAACCTGATGTTTACCACCCGCCATAATCGTGTAGCCGGATTGGGCAACAGCGAAGGCAGTCAGCGGGCAATGAACATGCTTTTTGCCATCCGCACCATTCAGGAGCGTTCGGGCAAAGATTTGGGAGCGACTTTCCTATCGGGAACAACTATTTCCAATTCGCTCACGGAACTCTACCTGCTTTTCAAATATCTTCGTCCCAAGGCGTTGGAAGAGCAGAATATCCGCTCATTCGATGCTTGGGCAGCTATTTACGCCAAGAAAACCACCGATTACGAGTTTTCGGTAACCAACAATATCGTGCAGAAAGAACGTTTCCGTTACTTCATCAAAGTGCCGGAGTTGGCACAGTTTTACAACGAGATAACCGACTTTCGCACGGCAAGAGACATTGGCATAGACCGCCCGGAAAAGAACGAAATTCTACATAATATCCCGCCCACGCCACAGCAAGAAATCTTTAT
>JAUNRY010000154.1 GCA_030539475.1 Bacteroidia bacterium
GTCCACAACTTTTCGGGTTGAGCCAAAAATAGCGGTAGAACAGATGTTTACCGCTATTGTGAAAATTGATAAGAGGGGGGTTCTTTTAATCGAACATCTTCTTAAACTTATTGAAAACACTTTTCTTAGCCGATTTACTGGGCGCGAAATTGGGCGATTTATCCATTTCCAGTATCTTTTTCTTTTCGGTATCGCTCAGGCTTTCGGGGATGTAAACGTTTACGTTTATCAGCTCGTCGCCGGTGCCAAAACCGTTTACCGATGGCAAGCCTTTGTTGCGCAGGCGCAGCACTTTTCCCGGCTGGGTTCCCGGATCTATTTTCACTTTCGCCACGCCTTCAATGGTGGGCACTTCAACCGTTCCGCCCAACGCGGCTGTTGGAAAGCTGATGAAAAGGTTGTAGATAATATCGTTGTGGTCGCGGATTAAGTTCGGATCTTCTTCTTCCTCCACCAAAATCAGCAAATCGCCGTTGATGCCGCCGCGCCGCGCCGCGTTTCCTTTTCCCTGCATCGAGAGCTGCATTCCTTCTTCTACTCCGGCAGGAATTTTAATGATAATGACATCTTCTTCGTGAACAATTCCGTCGCCGTTGCAATGCGCGCACTTTTTGGTAATTGTTTTTCCCTCGCCGTTACACGAGGGGCAAGTGGTAGTGGTTTGCATTTGCCCCAGAATGGTATTCTGAACGCGCGTTACTACTCCACTTCCGTTGCAGGTGGTGCACGATGACGCGGAATTTCCGCCATCCGATCCGTTGCCGTTGCAAGGAGAACAGGCTACGTATTTTTTTACTTTAATTTTCTTTTCAACTCCGTTGAGGATTTCTTTGAGCGTGAGTTTCACTTTCACCCGAAGATCGGAGCCGCGGTTGGTGCGCCGTCCGGCTCTGCCAAATCCGCTGAAGCCGCCGAAACCACCGAAATGGCCGCCGAAAATATCGCCGAATTGCGAGAAAATATCTTCCATCGACATGCCGCCGCCGAAACCGCCGCCGGCAGCCCCGCCTACTCCGGCGTGGCCAAACTGGTCGTATCGGGCACGTTTGTTTTGGTCGCTCAACACTTCGTAGGCTTCGGCCGCTTCTTTAAATTTTCCTTCCGCGGCCGCATCACCCGGATTTTTGTCGGGGTGATATTGAAGGGCTTTTTTGCGGTACGCTTTTTTTATTTCTTCAGCCGATGCCGACTTCGACACCTCCAGTATTTCGTAATAATCTCTTTTTGCTGCCATCTTATTCTCCTACAATAACCTTAGGATAACGGATAATTTTATCGTTCAGTTGGTATCCTTTTTGTACACAATCGATAACCATTCCTTTCTGCGACGCGTTATGCACGGGAACAGTAGTAACGGCCTCAAACCTCTCGGCGTCGAAAGGCTGGCCGATAGCCTCTATTTCGCTAACGCCGTGTTGATTCAGGAAGTTTACGAATTTGGAGTAAATCAAGTCCATTCCTTCCACCATGGCTGCTTTATTTTCTGCTTCGTGAAGAGCTTGCAGGGCGCGTTCAAAGTCGTCGGCAAAGGGAAGTATGTCTGCCAACACCCGTTCTCCGCCGCTTTTTATAATGTCGGCTTTCTCTTTCACCGTACGCTTGCGGAAGTTATCGAACTCCGCGTGCAGCCGCAAATAGCTGTTGTTTAAATCGTTGTATTTCTCTTGAAGCTCCTCCACCTGATCGTGGGCGTCCGCCGGATTGTCTTCAAAATCGGTATTCACGTCCTCTATATCTTCTTGATTTGGTTCTGTGTTCATATCATCGTCGTACAACATTTCGTTGTCAACAAAATCGTTATTTTTCTTCATATTTATGTCAATTGATTGTTGTTGGAATAATTAATAGCAAATAGCTTGCCAAAGATGCAAAACAGGGGGATTAAAAGTAAAAATACTTTTTTCTGATTATCTGTCAGAACATTTCGGAGCGTTCAGGCAGAAAGAAAAGCTAAAGGAAAAACTCACACCATTCATCAAATATTTCCACCTGATGCGTATCGTGCCTTCTGAGCGAGTCTCTTATTTTTTTCAGCGGTTTTTCCTTGCCCAGTTGCGATTTTGAGTAAAACTTATCGGCAAAGCAAATGATTTTTTCTTCGAGACTTTTAGGGCGCATATCGCGATGCGGTATCGGCAGTTTTTTCTGCCGGATAGTTTCTAAACTCAGCCCGGTTCCGGTATGACGTTCGCAAACCGCCCCGTGTTTGGGATACCCCGCCTCAGTGAGCAATTCCCGGCCTAAAAAACCGTGGCAGATATAGGGGAAATTGCCTTCGCAAGCGATGTGCGGAGCGCGGGTTTTGAAAATCCCGATATCGTGCAACATGCCGGCTTCTTCCAGAAACTTTACATCGATGGCCAGCTCAGGATGTTTTTGCGCCACCCACAATGCCTTGTTGGTTACATCCGTTACGTGTGAGATGTAAATATCGTAGAGCTTAGTCCCCGGTTTGTAATATGTATGGATGATTTGGAGCGGTTGCATGAAGTTTTCCGATTTTTTCACGCGCAAAGGTAACAAAAAGGGCGTAAAGAGCAATAAATGCAATTGGGATTTTGACTTAGAACCCTTTTATTATTTAGAACAATTCTAAACCAACTTGTGTTTATATGAAAATGACTTATCTTTGCACCGGATATGAGAAAGGCCAAAAGACATATAGCGAAAAAATGGTTATTGCTTGTTTTGTTTGCAAGTTACATTGGCGCTATATCTTTTTTCACTCATACTCACATTGTTAACAGCATAGCGTATGTTCACTCTCACCCTTTTAAGAAAGGCGAAAAAACACACCATACGCACACCGATAATCAACTGTTTCTTCTCGAACTTTCTTTCCACACGCACCTAACACCGGATGTTGTTCCCGAATTTGATTTATCGGACAAATCCGACGTTTATCGTGATATCAATACTGTACTTTACGAAGGATTTCACAGCGTAAAAAACCAAGTTAACACCCTGCTGAGAGCACCACCGGCTGCTTAGTTTCCTTATCAACTCAACTTCTCAAAAATCCGTCTCATAACCAGACGGACAATTCTTCTGTTATTTATCACAACCGAATGTGTGTCTTTTTTGCTCCGTGCAAACAACGGAGGGTAAAACACTCATTCTCAAACAAAACAACCGTTTAATAATGAAAAAAATAGTTTACATGGCGGCAGTTCTTATCTGCCTGTCTGCCAAATCAATATATGCTCAGCGCACCGATGCCAACATTTTCGGCCACGTACAAAGCAACCACGAACACGTTCCGTTTGTAACCATTGCCGTAAAAGGCACAACCATAGGCACCACCACCGACGAATCGGGGCACTACCTGCTCACCAACCTTCCTGTGGGGAAACACACGCTGGTGGCGCAAAGCGTGGGATACAAACCTACAGAAAAGGAAATAGAGATTGAAGCCGGGAAATCCATTGAGGTGAACTTCGAAATTGAAGAAGATGTGATGAAACTCAACGATTTTGTGGTTACCGGAACAAGAACTTTCAGGCGAAGAACCGAAACGCCCATCATTGTTAATGTTATAGATTCCCGAGGGTTGGACGCGGTGCAGGCGTGCAACCTTTCGGAAGGATTGCGGTTTCAGCCCGGGTTGCGCGTAGAAACCGACTGCCAGACATGCGGATACACGCAATTGCGGATGAACGGCTTGGGCGGCGGATATTCCCAGATCTTAGTAAACGGGCGGCCTGTTTTCAGTCCGCTCATCGGGTTGTACGGCATGGAGCAAATTCCGGCCAACATGGTGGAGCGTATCGAAGTGGTGCGCGGCGGCGGTTCGGCGTTGTACGGTTCGAGCGCCATTGGCGGAACCGTGAACGTAATTACGCAAATCCCCACAAAATCAGATTATGAAGTAACTTTCACAACCAACAGTATAAACGGTGCGGCAACGGACAATGTGCTGACTGCCAACACTACCATGCTTTCTAAGAACGGGAAAGCGGGTGTGTCGCTTTTTGCCAACCGCAGGGTACGCGATTTTTACGATCATCCCGGCATTACGCTCAGGAACGATGGAACCACTCTTATCGAAAAAGATAATTTCTCGGAAATACCCAAGCTGGAAAGCAACTCGTTTGGCGGAAACCTCATTTTCAACCCCACACCCGATCAGAAACTGGAAGCCAACTTTTCAAGCCTTTACGAGTATCGATACGGCGGGGAAATGACAAAGAAAGAAGCGCACCTGGCACAGCAATCCGAAGAACGGACGCACAATATTTTAATGGGCGGGTTGGATTATCAGATTAATTTCAACAACGATAACAGTTCTTTCATCACCTACCTGGCCGGACAAAAAACCAAGCGGAATCATTACACGGGATTGTATCCGGCAAGAGAAGATTTTGATACTCCCGCGGAATTTGCCGAAGCCGAATCGGAGCACCTGAAAAACCCGCCTTACGGCTACACGAGCAACCATACGCTGCAAGCGGGCATTCAGTTTAACCACCGGCTGGAGAACTTTATAAGAGGCGCTAACGTGCTGACTGTGGGAGCGGAATATTTGCTGGACGATATTCAGGACTCCATACCCCACTACCGGTTCGGCGTGGACCAAACCACCAAAAACGCCGCGGCCTTTCTGCAAAGCGACTGGAGCCTCAGCAACGCGTTTACCGTTTTAACCGGCGTACGCGCCGACAAGCACAACCTGGTGGAGCATGTTATCGTGAGCCCGCGCGTATCGCTGCTGTACAGGCTGAAAGATTACACGCAGTTCCGGCTCACCTGGGGAACCGGATTCCGTGCGCCTCAAGCCTTCGACACCGACATGCACATCGCTTTCGCGGGGGGCGGCGTGTCACGCATTTCGCTGGCTCCAAACCTAAAAGAGGAGCGCTCCAACAGCTTCAGCGGCTCGGTTAATTACGACAAAGCAACCGAAAGGCACATTTACGGATTCACGTTGGAAGGATTTTACACCCGGTTGAACGACGCTTTTCATCTTCAGCCGGCCGGAAGGGATAATTTTGGCGAACTCTTCGAAAAACAAAACGGGCCGGGCGCCACGGTAAAAGGAATCACGCTTGAGCTCCGCGCCAATTACAACCAAAAGGTTCAACTGGAATCGGGGTTCACGTGGCAGAAAAGCCGCCACGCCGAGGCGGTGGAAAATATAGAAGGCTTGGAAGCCAAACGCCGGTTTTTGCGTACGCCCGATGATTACGGATACGCCATTCTTTCGTTTTTTCCCGTCAAGAACCTGAACGCGTCCATCAGCGGCGTTTATACGGGAAAAATGTTGCACACCAAATTTTCGCCCAACGAAACCATCCAAGCCAACGAATACCGCACCTCGCCGTCGTTTACCGAGTTTAGCGCGAAAGTGGGCTACACGATTGAACTTCCGTTCTTCGATAGCGGATTGGAAATCTTCGGCGGCGTAAAAAACATTGGAAACTTCTACCAAAACGATTTCGACAATTACCGCAACCGCGACAGTGATTACACGTGGGGCCCGGGGCTGCCGAGAACGTTTTATGTGGGGTTTAAGGTGATGTCGTTGTAGGGGCTTGTTTCCTAAATTTGTATCATTTAACTGTACTTTTAAATACGAAAAGAACCTTATTTAACGTGAGTTCGATATAAAATAATGCTATTATTATATTAAAAATTATTGCTGTC
>JAUNRY010000155.1 GCA_030539475.1 Bacteroidia bacterium
GCATCACAATGCTTGTGGAAAAGACAAGCAGGGCGAAAAAGATTTTTTTGTACATCGTACGTTATTTTATGATTTATGATGGAAAAAAAGAGCCAAGAACCAAGATTCAAGACTTTTGTTTTACAAAAATAGTTTTTATTTTGAGATGGTGGTTATTGAGATTGTTAATATCGACGAACGAAAGATGTTTGTCGATGAATTTTGGTGTGTGGATGTTGCACAGAGAGACGCAAAGATACTAGTGCGGAGAACAACAGGGAGGTATGTGAAGAAACAAGCGGCTTAATGGCCGCTTGTTCCGATAGTTTTAAATAAACGTAGCCCGAAACGGGGAGACGATGGCTTTGCCTTCGTCAACGAAGTTAAAAACTTCGTGTCGCGAGCGGAGATTTACTTCAGCTCCTTCACCCGGATATTCCTGAATTTCACTTCCGAACCGTGGCCTAAGAAACCGATATGCCCGGTTTTGTTCAGCAATCCGGGGTGTTCTTTCCCGTCTATGGTGCCGTTTTTAGACGCTTCGCGAAGGTTACCGTCCAAAATGGTTGTTCCGTTGAGGATAACTTTGATGTTATCGCCATCGGCAATCACTTCCTGATAATTCCATTCACCCACGGGTTTCAGGTGGCCGCGTTTCGCGGGAATTACACCGTAAACCGAGCCATGGTATTGATAAACTTGCAAGTCTTTGTAGATGGGCGCTTCATTGTCGAGTATCTGCAACTCCATTCCGCCGTAGGCAGCATCGCCTTCCAGCGGTGTGCGAATGCCCAATCCGTTGTTGGCGCCGGGCGTGAGCATAAACTCGAAACGGAAAACAAAGTTGTCGAACTGCTCTTTGGTGTAAAGGTTGCCTCCGAAACTCTGGCTGGGATACAACACAATGTTTCCGCTTTCCACCACATAATCGGTTTTATTTCCTGTCCAATGATCGAGGTTGGTTCCGTCGAAAAGTACGTTGAAACCATCCTTTTTCTCTTCGGCCGAAAGTTGGAACGGCTCGGGGCGTTCAATTTCCTTGATAAAGATATCGCGATACGCCACCTTGCTTCCGTGTGCCTGCAATTCAATTTGTTCCGTCGGGAAAATGGGTTGGTTTCTGTCCCAATAATTTTCCAGCACCACGTTGTCGGTAACCAGTTCATCGTTGAGCCAAACCGATACGCGTTCGCCAATCATCTTGATGCGGAACGTGTTCCATTCGCCCACTTTCTCGTCGGCAACCTTCAACGGTTTGCTTTCGTGTTTCTGGTTGTTGTACAGTCCGCCGGAGCCTACCTGCGCACCTGCGTCAACGCGGGCGGTATCCCATATTTGCACCTGCGGCGTTCCGCGGAGGTAAATGCCCGCATCGGGTTCGGGGCCGGGATAGAGTTTCCAGTCAACCAGCATTTCAAAATCGCCGTACTGTTTTTCGGTTACAAGGTTGTCGTAGCCTTTTCCGTCGAAAACAATCAGTCCGTCTTCCACTTTCCAGTCCATCGCCATTTGTTTATCGGCTTTCACTTGCGCGGCGGCAAGTTGTTTGGGAGTCATTGCGGCACGCTTGATGGGATTTTCCACCAATCCTTGCCAACCGTCCAGGTTTCTGCCGTTGAAAATGGATACAAAACCACCGTCCCGCGGATTTTCATCCAAGTATTTTTTGATGGATTGACGTTGATAATCGGCATCGGGATTTTTGAGCGTTTCACTCGCTTTATTCAGGATTTTTGTAGTTTCTTCACCCGCGAAATCGGGGTTTGACAGGGCAATGTTCATCGCTGTCAACGCCGCATTTTCGCTTACTGCCGGCTGATTCATGTAGGGAGCGGCAAACAGCATTGCCTGATACCGGCCGGTATTTCCCATCAGGCGGAGAATGTTGTTTTTTTGCGCGTCGGTTTGGGCGAACTGCATCGTTTCGCGCAGGTAAAGATATTTCAGCGCGCCGGTTTCATCGGAACGGGTAATGATGGGAATTAACGCGCCGGTTATTTTCTCCAGTTCACTATTGTCGTTGCTTTTCCGGGCAATTTCCAGCATGGGGTAAATCACATCAAACGATTTCCAGTTGGCAAGCGCGTTAAACGCCGCATTTCTGTTGTCTCCGGTTTCGGTGTCGTATGCTTTCACAATTACATCCATGGCTTCTTGCGAGCCACTGTTTGCCAGTGAGCTGTAATACAGATGTTTGTTTGACGAACTATTCATTCTGTTGTTTATCAATTGCAACTGTTCGTTTGACGGAAGCCTCGAAAGACCGGCGTTAACTGCTTGTTGGAGAGCGGGTACATACGCGGCGTCAGATTGTTCCAGCAGCGTGAATAAATCGGCTAAGTTTTCATCCGTAGAAACATGCTGCAGTGTTTTGGCGGCTTCGGCCTTTACTTCGGCGTTATCGGTAAACATTTGGTTGTACACCAAGTTGTACTGACTTTCCATTTTCCGGTTGGCGATGAGTTGCAAAATTGCTTTTTTACCCGCGTTGCCACTCTCGTCGAAAACCGATGCCAACGTGTAGGAAATATCGCCTTTGTAGGTTGATAAGGCGTCTTGTGCCAGCAATACGGTTTCGTTGTTGTTGCTTTTCAGCAAGCCGGCAAGAGTAAGCATGGCCTGTTCATCATTGATTTTTGCCAACGATGAAATAGCTGCTTTTTGCACCATTTTGTCCGGCGAAGAAGCGTAATTAGCCAATAAGCCGGACGCGTTGTCGATGTTGTTGCGCCCCAGCCAATAAATAATGGCTGTTTGTTTATCGGCGGATGCTCTCGGGTTGAGCTCTTTCACAATCCTTTCAACGGCTTTGCGGTCGTTTTGGAAAGGATACGCGTTGAGCACGTTGGTTAAATAGGTAATGTTTCCGTCGCGCAACGCGTCTCTGAGGATGTTGGTTTTATTGGTTGACGGAATAGCCAACAACAATTGCGACGCTGCTACTTTCAGTTCGGGACGGTTTTGCTTTCCGGCAAAAGAGAGCAGGCTTCGGGCTTCTTTTTCTACCAGCTTTGCATCGGAATTCACCAGCCTTTGCAATAAAAAGAGATAAGAGCCCGTGGCGCTGTTGTTTGATTGATAAGAATAGTTGGTTTTTTGAGCGGCATTTCTCAAGGGGGCAAGAGCGTTGCGGCTGCCCAAATTTCCCAATGCCGTAAGCAGCGTGGTGTTGAGTTCGGCGGAGGGGTTTTGCGCCAGCGCAGTGAGCAATGCGGGTTCTGCCTGATGATAACCTGCCTGGCTAAGCGCGTTTACCAGATTGAGTTTTACGGCATCGGACACGTTGCCCGAGAGGGCGTTTGACAGGGCTTGTTTCGCGTTTTCCGTTCCGATGGAAACCAACGCTTGCGCGGCGGGTGCGGAGAGGCGCGTATCGTTCAACAGCGGGGATAAATCGTTTACGTTGTTGTCTGTTCCTATTTTCGTGAGCTGCCGGATGACGAAGGCTTTCACTTCGTTATCCAGCGATTGGTTCAGGGCTTTCGCAAACGTGTTGGCGGCGATGGTACGTTTGGCGTTGTCGTTTGCCACAAAGTTTGTCCATCCGCTGATGGCGTAATCCAATGTTTCGTTGCTTTGGTTTCCGGGAGGATTCATTCGTGCGATTAAATCCAGCAATCCTTGTTCGCCGGTGGAAACTAAATCGGCCATCGTGCGGTTGTATTGCGCCTGATTATCGGCCGGAAGTTGTGCCAGCGCGTCGGCAATAACGGTGGCGGTTGTTCTGCCTTGCGGCGTTTGTGCCATTAAAAAACTCGTAGCGAGTAGAATGGCGGTAAAAATAGATATGTATTTTTTCATTCTGAAATGTAATTTTAAATTGGGGAATTTAAAGATAATGCTTCGCGATAGATTTTGTTTTAAACAAAATGATAGCCTCACTTCGTTCACGATAAAGTTGCGGTGTTGAACTTCTCAACCGACTTTCCATTATCAGCGTAGCTCTATCGCGCTAAACGTCTGTCGCCGGAGGCTTATCGGCTTATATTGACCACGGCGCCCGCATTGGCTGATCAATTAATCGATTGGCCTCTTCATCGTTTACAAACATTTCTTTTACAGGATCGTATTCGAGCGTACGGTTTAAGCGGAGGGCTACAAGCCCCATGTTCACTATTGTGCAGGAGCGATGCCCGTTTATTTCGTTCAACGCGAACTTTTGGCGGGTGCGCACGCTTTCAAGGAAATTGGTGTTTTGTTCCTTCGGTTCGGGGAAATCGGCCAGTTTCTTTTGCCAGTCCGGAATATCGCAAACAAAGTTTCTATATACATTTCCGTTGGGCCCCGATATGTAAGGCGTGCCGGGTTTTCCGTAATCGCCGCCCCATAGAATAATCTGGCAGCCATCATCGTAAGTATAAGTAACGCTGCGCCATGTGCCAACCGCGTCGGGATGTTGTTGCGGTGCATCCACTTCCACTTTCACGGGGCTGGTGTTGTCTTTGCCCAGCAGGTATTGAACGGGGTCGATGTAGTGCTGCCCCATATCGCCGAGGCCGCCGCCATCGTAGTCCCAATATCCGCGGAAAGTGCCGTGCACGCGATGCGCGTTGTAGGGTTTGTAGGGAGCGGGGCCTAACCACATGTCGTAATCAAGCTCGGCGGGAACGGGTTGTGGTTCGAGGTGGGTTTTTCCTACCCAGAAAAATTTCCAGTCGAATCCGCTGTGCTGGCTTATGGTTACTTTCAGCGGCCAGCCAAGCATTCCGCTATCGATGAGCTTTTTGAGCGGTTTTACCGGTGTTCCCAATCCATAGAAGTTGTCTTTGAAACGGAACCATGTGTTTAAGCGGAAAATATTTCCGTATTGCTGAATGGCTTCCACCACGCGTTTGCTTTCACCAATGGTGCGTGTCATCGGCTTTTCGCAGAAAATGTCTTTTCCCGCTTTGGCCGCTTCCATCGACATAATTCCGTGCCAGTGGGGCGGGGTAGCAATGTGCACTATATCTACACTTTTGTCGAGGATGAGGTCGCGAAAATCGTGATACTCATTTACTTTGTTGTTAATCATTGATGCCGCTTTTGCAAGATGGTTTTTGTCCACATCGCAAATGGCTACTACGCGGGTGTTGTCGTAGGGTATGTGGTTTCGTCCCATACTTCCTACACCGATGATGCCTTTTGTGAGTTCATCGCTCGGCGCTATAAATCCTTTCCCCAATACATTGCGGGGAACCACGGTGAGGAGTGTTACTCCCCCGAGGGTTTTTAAAAATTGTCTTCTGGAGGTCATTTTTATTTAGAGAAATTAGAAATTAGAATGTAAATATATTGGTTTATTCTTATTTTGCAAATTTAATCCCTTTTAATTTATTCCATTCTCCACGGGTAAAATCGGGGATTTTTACGGGCATTCCTTCGTTTAGTACAGATTGTTCGGTAAGTTCCACTAGGCAAGACCACTCGGCGGCATCGTAAACGTCTTGGTCAAGAGGTAGTCCGTTGCGTAAGCAGTAAATTAACCGATAATCCATAATGAAATCCATGCCGCCGTGCCCGCCCACTTTTTTAGCAAACTCGCCAATTTCTGTGATGAAAGGGTGTTCATACTGAATCATGAGGGAATCAATTTGCTCTTTCGTCATGAAGTTGTGGGCATTTGGCTCCAACGCTATTAATTCAGACGGGT
>JAUNRY010000156.1 GCA_030539475.1 Bacteroidia bacterium
CACAAAATTCTCAAAAGCATCCATTTGTTTGCTTACGGAATAGGTCACCGTGCCGTCTTTTCCGGGTTTGGAAGCGGCCATGGTTTGCGCGTCAATTTCGAACATGGCCTTGTACGTATCTTTCAGTTTCCACACCAGCACCAACCCGATTAAAATGGGATTACCTACCTTATCGTTTACTTTTATGGGATTCACATTCAGGTTTCTGGCGCGCATCGACAATTTTTTCTTACTCATAAACGGATTGACCCAAAAAAATCCGGTTTCGCGCAATACGCCCCTGTATTTTCCAAAGAAAATCATCACCATAGCCTCGTTGGGTTCGAGTTTCACAAAACCGAAAAGAAAAATAAACCACAATACAGACACAACAATTCCCGCAACAATACCGGCATCCCCTAAAAAGTAAAGCCACACATTGCCTCCCAGAATAACCAACAACAAAAAAAGCATCAAAAAACCGTTTAGCGTAAAACCTTTAAAATTGAATTCTTTTGTCTCCATAATCAGCAAATTTAAAATGATATTATTTTGATATCGCAAATATATCAACTATTTTTTTAAAACACAAGAATACCGGGATATTTTTTCTGTATTTTTTCTGAAACAAGAAAAAAAATGACAGGTTATAGCACAAAAACAATCAGCTAAAACCTTAATTAATAAGCAAAAAGTTATAACTTTGCGACAAATATTTAAAAATTCTCCCGTATTTTTCACAATCGTTTAATTAACAGTTAATTAGTATTCGAATGAAAAAATTATTCTTTATTACGTTAGCAGCTATGACTTTACTTGCTTGCACCCAAACAAAAACCGAGCAATCGGCCGGCGAACCCGGAACTATTTTTCACACCGAATTCGACACGCAATTCGGAATGCCCCCTTTCGATAAAATCTCTTTTCCCGATTTTAAACCGGCCTTCCTGAAAGGCATGGAAGACGAAGCCAAAGAAATTGATTCTATTGCCAATAACGCCGAAGCGCCGACGTTTGAAAACACCATAGTGGCCATGGATAACAGCGGACAGCTGCTGAGCAGGGTTTCGCGCGTTTTTTACGGCCTGAGGGGCGCGGAAACCAACGACTCCATTCAGGCATTGGCCGAGGAACTTTCACCGTTATTGTCGGAACATCGAGACAATATCAATTTGAACGACAAACTGTTCGCCCGCATAAAAACGCTTCACGATGATACAACCGGCCTGAACCTCACCACCGAACAATACCGGTTGCTGGATAATTATTACAAAGGATTCGTACGCTCGGGAATCATGCTGGACGAAGACCAGAAAACCAGGCTCCGCGAAATCAACAAAGAGTTGTCGGGACTGACGCTTCGCTTCGGCAATAACCTGCTGAAAGAAACCAACGATTTTAAAATGGTTATCGACAACAAAGAAGACCTTGCCGGGCTTCCCGATGGCGTGATTGCTGCCGCCGCCGAAACAGCCAAAAACAGCGGCGAAGAAGGAAAATGGGTTTTCGGCCTGCAAAAACCAAGCTGGCTGCCGTTCCTGCAATATTCCGAAAAACGCGATTTGCGCGAGAAATTATACAAAGCCATGTACATGCGCGGCGACAACGACAATGAGAACGACAACAAGAAAATCATAAACGATATTGTAAACCTGCGCGTAGAAAAAGCGCAAATGCTCGGATACAACACGCATGCCGATTTTATTCTGGAAGAAAATATGGCAAAAACCCCCGCCGACGTTTACAAACTGCTCAACGAAGTTTGGAGCTACGCCTTGCCGCAGGCCAAAAAAGAAGCGGCCGAGCTTCAGGCTATGATTGATGCCGAAGGCGGAGATTTTGAGCTGGAATCGTGGGACTGGTGGTATTACACCGAAAAACTGCGCCAGCAAAAATACGCGCTCAACGAAGAAGAAACCAAACCCTACTTCAAGATGGAAAACGTTCGCGAAGGAGTGTTTGAAGTGGCCAATCGCTTGTTTGGCCTGAGTTTCAGAAAGCTGGAAAATGTCCCCGTGTATCACTCCGAAGTGGAGGCTTACGAAGTGCTCGATGCCGACGGATCGCATCTTTCTGTTTTCTACACCGATTATTTCCCCCGCGCGGGTAAAAACGCCGGCGCATGGATGAGCAGTTTCCGCGGCCAGCAAGTTCGCGGCAACGAAAACATCCGCCCCATTATTTACAATGTTGGAAACTTCACCCGCCCAACCGGCGACACGCCGTCGTTGCTCACGCTCGATGAAGTGGAAACCCTTTTCCACGAGTTCGGCCACGCCCTGCACGGCATGCTGTCCAACGTAACCTATTCCGGAGTTTCCGGCACAAGCGTTCCGCGCGATTTCGTGGAACTGCCATCGCAAATTATGGAGCATTGGGCTTTCCATCCCGATGTGCTGAAGCTCTACGCCAAACATTATCAGACCGGCGAAGTGATTCCCGATTCCATAATTGAAAAAATTGACGCTGCCTCCAAATTCAACATGGGCTTTATCACCACCGAATTTGTGGCCGCCGCCCTGCTCGATATGGACTACCACACGCAAACCGAAAAAAGAGACATGGATGTGCGTGATTTCGAGAAAAAATCGATGGAAAAAATCGGCTTAATCGACGAAATTATCCCGCGCTACCGCAGCACGTATTTCTCGCACATCTTCAGCGGCGGGTATTCGGCCGGATATTACGCCTACATGTGGGCAGAGGTGTTGGATGCTGACGCTTTCCAGCCGTTTGCAGAAAAAGGCGTATTCGATAAGGCAACCGCCGCGTCGTTCCGCGACAACGTGCTCTCGAGAGGCAACTCCGATGACCCGATGACGCTGTACAAAAAGTACCGCGGCGCGGAACCCAATCCTATTTATTTGTTGAGAAACAGGGGATTTGTGGAGTAAGTGGCTGCTGGCTGTTGGCTGTTGGCCGGAGTGAATAAAATATATTGTAATCACGGGATAACTTTTGAGTTGTTCCGTGATTTTTTTTTAGTGCTGTCCGATAAAAGTCTCCCGCGTCATTTTATGTACCATATAATCAATCAATAACAAAGGTTTCGCTCCGATGGAGCTTGGTTTTTTTACAATCAAAATTACTACAAATATCTCGCGACTCTGTCGCTAAATACAGCCACAGAGTGGCTAAATCTTTGTAGAAAATGATATAGAATCACAAATAAAAGCTACGTAGTAGCGTAATATTATATTTTATCGGACACTAATGATTTTTTTTAGTTAATACGTGAAGCCAAAGCCTCCCCCGCCTCAATTCACTCTCGAAACCGATTTCACGCCTTTCACCACTTTCAGTTTTTTTATTAATTGCTCCAGCATGGCCGTGTTGGCAAGCATAACGGCGATGTTTCCCTGAAACAGGCCGTCGTTGGAATCGATGGAAATGGAGCGCATTTGCACGCCGTTTTCTTTTGAGATAATCGACATGAGGTTGGCAACGATGTTTAACTGGTCGTTGCCGATAACACGCAAAATGGAGGTGTAGTTTGATGTTCCCGATGCTTTTCCCGACCAACGGGCTTTCAAAATGCGGTAGCCGAAACGCGAAAACAAATCGTGCGCGTTGGGGCAATTTACCCGATGGATTTTTATGCCCTGCGACGATACGAATCCGAAAATTTCGTCGCCGTAAATGGGGTTGCAGCACTTGGCCAGCCGGTAATCTATGCCCGTGAGGTTTTGATCGATAATGAGCTCATCGGCGGTTTTAGCCTCCTGCGGATGCTCTTTAAGTACAAAATTTTCGGCGCTGGCTGTATAAGACAAATCTTTATGTTCCGGCTCTCTGTTTCCCAGCTCCAGGTATTGGTCAATAACCCAGTTTACATCCAGCTTTTCCGAAGAAATATCTACATAAAAATCGGTAACGGTTTTGTATTTCAGTTTTTTTATGAGCTGCATGAGCGTGGAGTCGTCCACTTCGATTTTGCGGTTTTTCATGCGCCGCGACAGCGTTTCTTTGGCCATGTCCACCTGTTTTCCGGCTTCTTCTTTGAGCAGCTGCCGAATTTTGGTTTTGGCGCGCGATGTTACCACAAAACTTAGCCAATCTTGCTTGGGCGACTGGTGCGACGAAATATTCACTTCCACCTGATCGCCGCTCTTTAGCACGTGTTTTATGGGCACATTTTTGCCGTTTACCTTACCCGACACACAGGTTTCGCCCAATTTGGAATGAATGGAAAACGCGAAATCGAGCACCGTGGCTCCTTTCGGCAGCTTAAAAAGATCGCCTTTCGGCGTGAAGACGAAAATTTCCTCGTCGTACAAATCGAGCTTGAAATCGCCCAGCCGGTCTTTGATATCCACCTCTTTGTTTTCGAGCGACTGGCGCAGCGATTTCAACCAATCGTCGAGCGTAGATTCCTCCTTTACTCCTTTGTATTTCCAATGCGCCGCCAGCCCGCGTTCGGCAATTTCGTCCATGCGCCGTGTGCGGATTTGCACTTCCACCCATTTTGAATTCGGCCCCATTACCGTAATATGCAGCGACTCGTAGCCGTTGCTTTTGGGAATGGAAAGCCAGTCTTTCAGCCGCTTAGGGTTGGGCTGATACATATCCGTAACCACGGAATACACCTGCCAGCAATGCGCCTTTTCCATCTCCGCAGGAGAATCGAGGATGATGCGGATGGCGAAAAGATCGTAGATATTCTCGAACTCAATTTTTTGTTTCTTGAGCTTGTTGTTGATGGAATGGATGGATTTGGTGCGGCCTTTTATGTCGTAATTCAGGCTTAGGTTATCGAGCCGTTCTTTGAGCGGGGTTATGAACTCTTCGATGTATTTATCTCTTGACCGCTTGGTTTCGTTGAGTTTCCGGGCAATGAAATCGTAGGTTTCCCGGTCGGTGTATTTCAACGAAAGGTCTTCCAGTTCCGATTTTATGGTGTACAAACCCAACCGGTGCGCCAACGGGGCGTATAAGAATGCCGACTCTACCGACAAGTCTAACCGGCTTTGGGAAGTTGTTTTTTTGGCATCGCGCATAGCCTGCAACTGCTCAGCCAGCAGGATGAAAACCACGCGGATATCCTCGGCAATGGAGAGCAGCAGCTTGATGTAGTTTTCCGATTCCACGCGCGATTTTTTTTCGCTCAAATCATTCACTTTTATCAATCCGCGAAGAATTATCGCCACCTCATCACCAAAATTTTTCTTAACCTCCTCAATGGCAACATGGCCTTTCAACACCGGCCTGAATAACAAAACGGCACACACCACGGGCTGGTTCAACCCAATCTCATCCACCAGAATAACCGATGTTTCCATATCCGACGTCAGGCCGGAAAACAAGCCGTCCGGCTCCTCATCAGCAGATTTTTGCCAGGAAGCCTTCAACTTTTTTTTCAACAGATCGGTTTTTTGCATGCTCCATTTCTGCCGAAACAAGCCGTACAGTTTTCGGTGCAGAAAAATAGAATCGTTCGCCTGAATAGTGAGTTTCGTTGTCATTTTGCCGCCATCAATCGGGTTTACGGTGTAAAATTACATTTTTTTTGACGAAAATCTTTCACTTTATAAATAAACTTACTTTAACGTGAGTTCGACGTAAGATTTTTAACTAAAAACAATTGATATTTAATAAG
>JAUNRY010000157.1:0-1705 GCA_030539475.1 Bacteroidia bacterium
TCTTCGGGTTTTACGGCAATTTCTGCTTTTCCCAAAATTGCATCGCGAAGATTGATGAAATATTCCCGATAATCGCCGTGCTCGCTTTCTATTTTTCCCTGAATTTTCACGCCGTTGTACTCAGCGTTTATCGTTCCCCAGATTTCTTCGGGCTCACGTCCCCAGTTTTTCCCTTCGGGAATGGCTCCGCCATCGAGCGTGGCTTCCTGCACATCGAGCCCGTATTTCACGTACGAGCCGTTTGTTCCGTGAATCATAAACGTTGGCCCGGGAATTCTGCAAAGCATTCCCGATTTTAATGTTGCGGTAAACGAAGGATAATGCAGGCGCACATCGAAATGGTCGTCGGCTTTTGCCCACGGGCGTTGCGAATTAATTTCGGCCGTAACTGCCGTTGGCATCCCGAAAAACCAAAGCGCCTGATCGATTAAATGCGAGCCCAGGTCGTAAAATATTCCCGAACCGGGCAGCGGCTCCTCGCGCCAGGCGCCACCGGGACGCGGCTCTGAACGGTAACGGTCGAAATGCGACTCGTAATCGCTCACTTCGCCCAACAATCCGCTATCGAGGAGTTTTTTCACCGTTTTTGTATCGCTCGTGAAACGTCGGTTGTGATAAACGGTGAGAATTTTCCCTTGTTTTTTCGATAATTCAATCAGCTCGTCGGCTTCGGCAACATCCACCGTAAACGGCTTTTCCACCACGGCATGTTTGCCGGCCAGCAGGGCTTCTTTTGCCCAGCGAAAATGGTCGGTGTTGGGTGAGGTTACGATGACCAGATCGATATCGGGATCATTGATAATATCCTGCCCATCAGGCACCACGGCTGTTGACGGATATCTTTTGTTAATCATTTCTATCCTGTCGGGATTGGCGGTGCTGATTTTCGATAATTCATACCCGTGCACCACATCTACAAAAGGTGCGTGGAATACTCTTCCGGATAATCCGTACCCGATAACGCCTGCGCGAATAATGTTTGACATATTGTTGGGTTTAAATTGTTGAGGTTTCAAAGATAAGGAAAAAAATCGGATAACGCTGCGCTGATAATGAACGTTGTGCGATAACGACGTAACTTTATCGCGAATGAAACGAGTGTTATTGCCGAAGCATTATCGCGAAGCTTAATTACGCAGCAAAAAATCAACCAGTTTTTGCGTGGCGATTGCCCGGTGGCTGATTCTGTTCTTTTCGTCATTGCCCAATTCGGCAAACGTTTTATCGTACCCGTCGGGAAGAAAAATGGGGTCGTAACCGAAGCCGGCCGTGCCGCGTTTTTCGCAAATAATTTCGCCGCCAATCTCGCCTTCAAAAAAATGCTGCTCGTCCTTCAATAACAATGCAATAACGGTTCTGAAACGGGCTTTACGGTTTTCTTCACCGTGCAGTTCCCGCAACATTTTCTCCATATTATCCTGCGGATTGCAACTTTCACCCGCGTAGCGGGATGAGTAAACGCCGGGGGCGCCGTCAAGCGCATCTACTTCAAGGCCGGTATCGTCGGCAAAGCAATCGAATCCGAATTTATCTTTTATGAATTGCGCTTTCATCAACGCGTTTTCTTCGAGCGTTGTACCCGTTTCGGGAATTTCTTCGAAACAGTTGATGTCTGCGAGGCTTAAAATCTCGATTTTATCCTCGGTTATTTTCCGAATTTCATCGAGTTTGTGGGGGTTGTTGGTGGCAAATACTATTTTCATAT
>JAUNRY010000157.1:1805-3216 GCA_030539475.1 Bacteroidia bacterium
TTGCGGGCTCTCTCGCGCTCTTTCAACTCACGTTCACGCTGTTTGATTAACGCCCTGCGCTCACGTTCCCGTTCTTTCAACAAGCGCTGCCTGTCTCGCGGCGATGATGCGTTATCGGTTTGTTGCAAAGCTTCTTCGGCTTTTCGCTCCAATTCGGCCCGACGTTGCTCCATGTCCATCCGTTGCGGTTGTTGCGGAACGATGACGGGCGCCGCTGTTTTTTCTTCGTCCAAAGATACAATTTTTTCCGGTTCCTGAACCGGTTGCAATTCTCTTATCGGCATGATTGCCGGAATCGAATCGATGGAGCTGTCTTCCCATTCTTTGTTGTAGAACGCCAGGTATTCATCCAACAACTTTCCGCTGTTGAGCAACTCCAGGTTAGCATCCGAGATAATAACCGGCGTTATTTCCGCTTGAAGATTTTGCCTGAAAACAGAATCGGATTCAATCATTGCGGCGTACCGGCGGGCTTCGTCATACGAGCGGAACGGCTTTATCTGCATGGCTTCGAACGGCGAAACGCGGATGAAGGAGGCGGAAAACGCGCGGAGCTGAAAGTTGGAAAAATTGAAATCGGAAACGGCAAAGAGCAACTTGTTTTTGTTGAGCGAATTTGCCGGAAATAAGAGCAGGTAACTGTGTGCCTGATTTTTTTGGACATCGAAACGAACGGTGTCGATGGCATTTTCCGTGCCGGAAACAATTTGGCTTTTCCAATCTATTCCCGAAACAACAGACGCGTTGGCGGCAAGCGTTTTCCCATCCGAAATCCCGTCGAGGATGCGTTGTGCCATAGCGGTTTCGTCGGTGTCGGGATACGTGGCGGTGAGTTTTTTTAAGGCGGGCTCCAAATCTTCGGCATTACCGGCTTGCGCCATGGACAAAGCGTTCAACAGCATGAATTTCGGCATTAAATTGCCGCCGGAAAACAAGGTTTCCGCCTTTTTGAAGTTGTCCTGAACCGTTTTCGGCTGTCCGGCAAGATAAGCACGGTAGGTTTGTTGATAAAGCGAATCTTGCGCCGCCGCGTAATTGCGCATCGTTTGCTCGTAATCAGGATGCGACATTGCCTCCGCATAACTGCTTTCGGGAAACTCGGCAAGGATTCTCGTTTTAAAATGCTGCGCCATGGCCGCATTTCCTGTCCGCAAATAGATTAAATAGAGCTGATGATACACATCCGGACGATTCCTGCTTGCGGGAAAATCGGCAAGATGCCGGTTATAAGCCTCCTGGGCGTAATCGTAATCTTCGAGCCTGTCTTTCGCTATATTTCCAATGTTGAACAACCCTTCTTCGATGATTTTATCGGACGCCTGTATAGCTTCGGGCGAAACGGGAAGTTGTTGCAGGTAATAGTCGGCAGAGTAAGGCGAGAGGGAGACTCGGCGGGGGGGCGCGGGGGTGA
>JAUNRY010000157.1:3226-5544 GCA_030539475.1 Bacteroidia bacterium
GGCGCGCCGCGCGCCGCGCGCCACCCCCCCCCCCCCCCGCGGGGCGAGGGGCTGAGGGGGTGTCGGAAATTCCGGGGTTTTGCAGCCGCCAATTGTCTTCCGGCGCACGATTTCCCCACTGACGGCGAAACTCATTCCTGCCTTGCGCCACCAGTTGCGGATTGTAAAAATAAAACAATTCCTGCCCCACCCCTGTGGCCACCACCAACGTGGATTCTGCAGCCGAAAGCGGTTGTTCTGCCAAATAATTGTCTAACAATTGCTCACGTTCCGTTTTTTTTAGCCCGGCAATGTGCGCGTTGATTATTTTGAGCTGTTCCGTTTCGGGAAGACGCGCCAACTGCTGCAAGCTATCTTGCCCGGCCACGGCAATTATATGTGGAACCATTTCGTCAAGCACCTCTGCCCGAAACGCTGCGCGCGCATAATTTTCGTTGGCCGGAGGCAGTGAAGCCAATGCCTCGGAATAGCGCGGCCGGGCTTTTACAAATTGTTTTCTGCCGAAATACAAGTCGCCCAGCGCAAGTTGCGCAAGCGCTTTATCAATGCCGTTCCTAACGCTGTTTTTTTCGGCAAGCAGGTAATTTTCGATGGCTTTTTCTTCGTTGTTTCGCGATGAATAGATGTTGCCAATGGCGGCGTAAATGCGGTCGAGATTTTCGCTGTTTTTAGCACTTCGCGTCATTCGCTGCAAATCGCCGATAATTCTTTCTCCGCCGCCCGACACCTGCGATTGAGCCATAAGCGCGTTAAATTCCACCTCGTAAGGAACGTTCAATCCTTTCAGTTTCCCGAAAGCGCGGTAAGCATTTTCGTTTTCGCCCAAACGCGTATAAATTTGTCCCAACAGAAATTGCAGCCGCCTTTGCTGCACTGCGTTTCCCTGGTTGTCAATAGTTTGAGTCAGGAAAGGAATCGATTCGCGATAATTCCCTTTGCGAAGCAATAAAAACGTGTAAAATTCCGTGAAAAGCGGTTGCAGATTTTTGGGCAGTGCACGCGCCTGCAAAGTAACGGCGAGCGTTTCGGCATCGGAAAACCAACCCATTTCCGTGTAAGCGCGCATCATCCAGAGTTGCGCTTCCGACACCACGTCGATGTCGTAATTGAAAAGCCGCATCGTTTGCGAGAAAACCGAAATGGCCTCGGTGTAATCTTTGTTCTGCACGTGTGCTTGCCCCATCAGCAGCCATGCACGGTCTATAAACGGATTAAATTCGTTTTGGCGAAGCCAGTCGCGGTATTCCTGCGTGTTGGGTTGCGAAGCGTCGCGGCGGGGCTTTGCCGTAATGGAATGCTCCTGAATGGCTTTTACGGTTTTATCGACCGTCCGGTCAAAAGGGCCGCCCAATGTTTTCGCCAGCGTATCGCCGGAAACGGCTGAGTTGGGATACATGGGAAGCAAATCGTGGTAATTGTCGTTGTGGTTCTCAAAGATAGACTGCAATGTTTCGTTGTAAGCATCTTCGGCATTGAAATATACGTTGTAACGGGTGGTGAGTTCGTGGTAGGCGCGAGTGGCGGAGGTGTTTCTGCGCGTAGAACAAGAGAAGGCGAGCAAGATGCAACCCAACCCCAAAAAAATGAAACGTATGCTATTCTTTGATTTCACGCGCTAATTTAAACGTAATTGCTTCACGTTAAATAACTCGAAAAACGGGAGTTTATTGTTTTCCAAAACAATTTTCGGCAAGTTATTTAAACACCTACACCCACGCTCCCGCTTGCGTGCATACATAAGCCGCTCTATCTGTTGCAGCCTGATGAGCTTCTGCGAGTGTTTTTCCATCGAGGATGGCCGATATGAACGCTCCCGTGAAAGAATCGCCTGCGCCAACGGTATCCGCCACTTTCACTTTTGGGGTTTTGATATACGATGAATCATCGGGAGTGAAAATGCAACTGTAATCGGCTCCGGCGGTGAGGATTAAAAATTTGAGATTAAATTCCTTTAAAAGTCCGCGACAAACTTCTTCGTCAGAAAGATGTTGCCTATCATACAGTTCTTTCAGCAAATTCAGTTCATCGTCGTTTATTTTAAACACATTACATCTACGAAGTGAATCCGTTATAATCTCTTTCGAATAATAATGCTGCCGGATGTTTATATCCAAAATACGATAGGCTTGTTCGGGAGCAAGAGAAAGAATGGTTTGAATGGTATTTTTCGACACTTCCGAACGCTGAGCCAATGTACCAAAGCAAATCGCATCGGTTTTTCGGGCGAGTTCACGCATCGGTTCCGTGAGCGGGATGTAATCCCAAGCAACGCCTTCGATAATGGTATAATTGGGCATTCCATCCGTTAGTTCAACAAG
>JAUNRY010000158.1 GCA_030539475.1 Bacteroidia bacterium
AAACACTTTTGGTTCGATGATAATTACGCCTTCTATGTCGGTTTTTATGATGTTCATATGCTACATATTTGCTTTATAAAGATGACTTTTTTCGATTAATTGTTTTTATGATTTTCAATTACTTTCCAATGTCCGCTCTTAGGGCTGCCGACTCGTTCTAAAAAGCCAATAGCTTTGAGTTTTGCTATATTCTCCTTAATCTTTCGTTGTGATATGTTGACTTTAATAGCTAATTCTGCCGTAGTAATAGTATCGTTTTCTCTAATGGCAGCCATGATCGTCAACTGATTGTCGGTGACCTTATCGGTGACTTTACTGGTGACATCATCCGTAAAGACAGTTACCATAAAACCGTCGGAAATATGTTCGAATTTAGGCGCAGGTAAGTTCTCAGCTTTAA
Organism: Bacteroidia bacterium; assembly: GCA_030539475.1. GTDB lineage: Bacteria > Bacteroidota > Bacteroidia > Bacteroidales > Dysgonomonadaceae > Petrimonas. Next base: position 401 of record JAUNRY010000158.1, read on the forward strand.
AAGATTCGATTATGCGACGAATACCCGAGCCGTATTTTTCAATCAGCCCAAGACTTTTAAATTGCTCGGCTATAAGCTTATTTCTGGGTGTGGAGCGATAACGGTTCTCCAGTAAATCATTGATACTGATGTTTTCGGGTAAACAGCCGGGGTTATAAAACTCTATACGATTGTTGTAGATTTTGATAATAGAGTCCGAAGCCGAACGATAATCACGGTGCACAATCATATTTATAACAATTTCGCGAATGGCTTCAATGGGATATTGCCACCGTTGGGTATTTTGAGGATCGCCGGTAATAATAATTTCTTTGTTTATGTGCTTTTTTACGAAATCAATTACGTCATTTATCTGGGTAAGAATGTCGGCTTGAGTACGAGTGCTGTCCTTTATTACAATGTCGGTTTGAAACCGTCCCATTTCAATGGTTGTAATCAATGTATTGTTTTTTGCGAACAACAAATACGCGGCATGAGTTACGGCGCCGTCTCTGAGCAACTCGTTCTTTATAAGAAAAGTAAGTGGGTCGTCTTGGATTTTTCCACCCAACCTATTTCTTTCATCAATGATTGTTTGTACTTTGTCTAATGAAATGTCTTCTAATTTAAGATGTGGACCGGTGTGAAAATCCCAACTTGTATTGAAGGTACGTAAATGCATATCCACCAATTCCGAAATAGTCAGCAAATGATTGGAATTTGATATCCGCAGAAAGTACTTTCCTTTGGTGGAAACCGGTTTAATAGGGTATTCAGATACAGATAAAACAACAATTTTTTTATTGTTATCCGTAAATATTTCGGCATCGGCGTACAACGAAGGTTGCGTTTTGTTCTTAACTTCGTTAATCCAATTTTGTACAGATTCAGGGTTTATGTTTACCCCAATAATTTCGTTTTTGTTATTAATGCCAATTACTACTTGTCCGCCTTTGGCATTAGCAAAAGCAACCAATGTTTCAATTGTTTCGGTATTGAAATTACTTTTAAATTCGAGAGTTTTGCTTTCTCCTTTCGCTATCAATGCGCTTATTTTATTCATGGAGACGACATTTATGCATTCTCAATCAATTTCATCAAATACCGCCCATACTCGTTTTTCTTCATCGGCTCGGCCAATTGACGAAGTTTTTCATCGTTGATCCAGCCGTTGCGCCAGGCAATTTCTTCGAGGCACGAAATCTTCAGTCCCTGGCGTTTTTCCAACACCTCAATAAACGTGGATGCTTCGGAGAGAGAACCGAAAGTGCCGGTATCCAGCCACGCGAACCCGCGTCCGAAGAGTTGAACTTTCAATTGCTGCTCCGCCAAGAAAATCTGATTCACCGTAGTTATTTCCAGCTCGCCCCGCGCCGACGGCTGAATGTTTTTGGCAATTTCCACTACGTTGTTGGGATAAAAATAAAGGCCTGTTACCGCGTAATTCGATTTCGGCTCTTTCGGTTTTTCCTCGATGCTCAAAGCATTGCCGGTTTTATCGAACTCCACTACTCCGTATCTTTCCGGGTCATTCACGTAATATCCGAAAACAGTGGCTTTGTTGCCCGTCTCGGCATCTTTAACCGCCTGCCGCAACAACGTGGGAAAACCGTGTCCGTAAAAAATATTATCTCCCAATACCAAACACGCGCAATCGTCGCCAATAAATTCTTCGCCGATAATGAACGCCTGCGCCAATCCGTCGGGGCTGGGTTGTTCGGCATACTCAACGTGTACGCCGTAATCCGATCCGTCGCCCAGCAAACGCCTGAAACCGGGCAAATCGTGCGGCGTTGAAATAATTAGGATATCCTTTATTCCGGCCAGCATGAGCGCGGAAATAGGATAATAAACCATGGGTTTGTCGAAAATGGGGATGAGTTGCTTGGAAATTCCTTTCGTGATGGGATAAAGCCGGGTTCCGGAACCTCCGGCAAGTACTATTCCTTTCATATAGATTCGATTGAGTTTTGGAGTTTAATAAGTAACAAAAGTAATGAATTTAAATTATGCGCCCACTCTGAAAAGTCTAAAATAATAAAAATCCACGATTTTATCTTGCCCCAATCCGTTTGGCCGCAATGCTAAAAGCCAATGGCAAAAAGCTAAAAGCTAAAGCAAATTGCCGCTATTTAAATATTTATTTTTATCTTTGCTTTTTAAATAAAAATGTCAAATAATACAATTATGAAACAGATTGGTTTGTTTCTCATTTTTTTCTTGGTTTCTTTCTTATCTTCGGCTCAGACTGCTGACAGTTTGCAACTTTTTGAAAATATAACGGATATTGAAAAGCTCATACAACAAGGCTCTAATCAAAATGAACCTATACAGGTAGCGCCTTCCGATACCCAACCTCAGCCGCCTCCGATAAGTGTCCGCCGGGATACAATGCCCAAGCAAACGTCCATTCAATTGCCGCGAAACCCGTTGGATTCGTTGTACCGTCGCAAGCCGAACGGCACGTTGCAACTGCCCGATAATTTGTACGGCCGGAGTTCGTTAAGCGGCCTTACTTTCCGGGATACGATTTTTTACAATCCCCTGTTCCTCCCCATGATTTTCACGGGAAACATACTGCCGACCGATTTGTCTTTTTATCCCCCAAAAAACGATACTATTTACAGGGGATCACTCATTTCACCGGACAGAACGTTTGCTCCCGACTTAATACACAATGAGTTCGTGAAGAATACGCGCAGGGATTTTTATCGGAATTACCCCGACAGGGTAGAGTTTTCGGTGTTGCAGTTCGATTCACTGCCTTCCATCGCGCAAGAAAAGGAAATTATTGAAGATTTTAACCCCTTCAAAGAGTTGCTCTCAACCGAAACCAGTTTCTCGCTGGACGCTCCGCAAATAGATAAAACGGAGATAAGGCGCAGGTATTGGATTACCAACGGCGAGCATTCTTTCCAATTGTCGCAGAGTTATTTTTCACCCAACTGGCACAAAGGCGGAACCAGCAACTTCACTTTTGTAAACAACCACGTTGTGCGGATGAACTACCACAAAAACAAAGTAAGATTTAACAATACCCTTGAGTGGAGGCTCTCACTTTTCACGGCGCCGGATGACACCCTCAGAAAATATCGGATTGGAGACGACCTGATTCGGTATTACGGCGATTTTGGAATTGATGCTTTTCTCAAAAGATGGTCCTATTCTACTAACTTGGATGTTCGCTCACAACTTTTCAATAATTATCCCACCAATTCTACCGAACTCCGTTCCACATTCTTGGCTCCGCTATATGTAAACGGTGGTATCGGTTTGAAATACAATTTAGACAAACGCTCCGAAAAAGTGCGGCATCGCAGAACACGGTTCGATTTGCACCTGGCTCCTGTAAGTTTTAATTTCAGGTACATTGGAAACAGAAATGTAGATGTGGCTCGATACGGGATTGAAGAAGGGAAAAACTCAAAGATAGATTTGGGTTCCACCATTACCGCCAACCTTATTTACGATTTCAACCGGTACATTACGTGGAATTCTCGCCTGAAATACTTTACCAGCTACGATAAAGTGGAAGCCGAGTTCGAAAATACACTGAACATGGCGTTAACCAACGCGTTCTCTACGAGATTTTTCCTGAATCTGCGTTACGACGACAGCGTTCCGCCCGATCCTAAGTTCAACTACCTGCAAATTACCCAACTGCTTAGTTTCGGACTGAATTATAAATGGTAATCGGATGATGCGATTTCCGAATCACATTAAATAACCGCCATGCGGATTCTTTTAAAACGAAAACCCATTCAAAAAATCGTTGACTTTCATTCTTTTTTTCCCCGATAGCTGAAGGTCATAAATTTCCACAAAACCATCTTGTGCAGCAACCTGCAGGGTGGTTTTGTTGTCTGTAACCAGTTCCCCCGGTGGCAGTTGATGGGCTTCTTTCTTTATTCTTGTCTCGAATATTTTGAAGTTCAATTTCGTGCCGTTTACTTCAAATTCCGTCCATGCAGCGGGGTAGGGCGACAACCCCCTGACGAAATTGTGAATTTCCCGCGCCGGCTTGTTCCAGTCTATCTCACACGTTTCCTTGAAAATTTTAGGCGCCGGTTTCAACTCTTTTTCGTGATCGAAAAAAGCGCTTTGAGGCCGCGATTCAATGGTGTTTTCAATAACCGAATCGATGGTTTTTACGACCAGTTGCGCACCCAACACCATCAGTTTGTTGTGGACGGTTTCGGCGTTATCGTTGTCTTCAATTGTAATTTTTTCCTGAAAAATAATTTCTCCCGTATCAATTTCGTGCGAAAGAAAAAACGTGGTAACGCCCGTTTCTTTCTCTCCGTTGATAATAGCCCAATTAATGGGCGCCGCGCCGCGGTATTGAGGCAGTAGCGATGCGTGCAGGTTAAACGTCCCCCGCGGCGGCATGTCCCAGACCACTTCGGGAAGCATCCTGAAAGCCACCACCACCTGAATATCGGCTTCCAAACTTCTTAACCGGTTTAAGAAAACTTCGTTTTTTAGCTTATCGGGTTGTAAAACAGGTAATCCTTGAGCCAGGGCGTACTCCTTCACGGCCGAGGGTTGAAGTTTGTATCCCCGGCCGGCCGGCTTATTGGGTGCGGTGATGACGCCGACAATAGTATACTTATTTTCCACGAGCGTTTTCAACGATTCCACGGCAAAATCGGGTGTCCCCATAAAAACAATGCGTAAATCTTTTTTATTCATTTGTTTATAAATTTAGAGCCAAGAGCCAAGAACCAAGAACCAAGAGTCAAGATATTAGACAGGTGGGTAACTGACTTCTGTTTATCCCTGTACTTCGGTCATCGGTCATCGGTCTTCTATTTTCTTTTTTCTGCAAAAATAGCGGAAAAACGTCTAATTCGGTTAATTTTGCAGGATGTTTACCCCGTGCAGCAACATAAAACTGAAAATGAACGCAGCCGGACAGACAAAAACGCCTTTTTTGTTTGGCCTTGACTTTGAGTTGAGCGAAGGTTTTTTTATCGAAAATCCTTTGCAACAATCCTCAGTTCTTTTCGATATAAATGGAGTGGGAAACAGTTCGGGAAAAGCCGACGAAAAGCATCTCCTTTTTTCTGCTTTCCCCGAAGGCTACAACCGGTATGCAGAGAGGTTTTTGCACGTAATGAACGGCTTAAAATACGGAAATTCCTTTCTTGTAAACCTCA
>JAUNRY010000159.1 GCA_030539475.1 Bacteroidia bacterium
TAAAAAGCCGCATCGGGAAAGGATTGTTGGTTTTTCTCGGCATTGAAGACAGCGATAATGAAGAAGATATCGATTTTTTGTGTAAAAAAACCATTAATTTGCGTATATTTGACGATGAAAACGGCGTAATGAACAAATCGGTTCTGGAAATCGATGGCGAAATTATGGTTGTGTCGCAGTTTACTCTACACGCCAGCACCAAAAAGGGCAATCGCCCATCGTATATCCGCGCGGCGAAGCCCGAAATTTCGGTGCCTTTGTATGAGCAATTTTGCAGCCAGCTCTCCCACTCTCTCGGCAAAGAAGTTAAAACCGGAGAATTTGGCGCCGGTATGAAAGTGGCTCTCATTAACGACGGCCCGGTTACCATTTGGATAGACTCGAAAGCAAAAGAATAACCCGTCTGGCCGATTACCGGCCTGACGGATGATAAAAAACGCAGATATAGTTAATATGACTCTTCAAGAAGCTCAACAACAAGTAGATAATTGGATTAAAGCCTACGGCGTTCGCTATTTCAGCGAACTCACCAATATGGCCATCCTCACGGAAGAAGTGGGCGAATTGGCCCGAATTATGGCGCGGACCTACGGCGACCAATCGTTTAAGCAATCCGATTTATCGAAAAACCTTGCCGATGAAATGGCCGATGTGCTTTGGGTTCTTCTCTGCCTCGCCAACCAAACCGGCGTGGATTTAACGGACGCGCTGCAAAAAAATATAGAGAAAAAGACGCAAAGAGACAATACACGGCATAAAGAGAACGATAAATTGTAACAAAACACTATTAAAATAATAGATTCAACGGCTGATATAATTAGCTTTACGATGAAAATTAAAAAACCTCTATTTATAATATGAGTACGACAAATAAATACACCGATGTGTTAAAAAAACACCCATTTTTACACACGGATACACAAATCACAGAAAAAGTAAATAAAATTATTGCGGATAAATGCAACGAAAACAACACGCAAGAAGTGTACAAAACGCTCTACTCGTGTATCGACCTGACCACGCTCAACAGCACAGACACGCGCGAATCGGTTTGGAAATTCACGGAAAAAGTGAACACTTTCGACGACAAGTTTCCTGACCTGCAAAACGTTGCGGCAATCTGCGTTTTTCCCAACTTCGCCCGAACCGTAAAAGAAGCGCTCACGGTTGACGTGAAAATAGCGTGCGTATCGGCCGGATTTCCTGCGTCGCAAACGTTTACCGAAGTAAAAATTGCCGAAACAGCCCTTGCCGTGGCCGACGGAGCCGACGAAATAGACGTTGTTATCAACCTGGGGCTGTTCCTCGATAAAGAATACGAAGAAATGTGCGAAGAATTATCCGAACTGAAAGACGTTTGCCGCGGGGCAACGCTCAAGGTTATTCTGGAAACCGGAGCGCTGAAATCGGCAGAGAATATACACAACGCCTCCATTCTTTCGCTCTATTCCGGCGCCGATTTCCTGAAAACTTCCACCGGAAAAGTGTACGAAGGCGCCACGCCCGAAGCGGCTTACGTGATGTGCCAAGCCATCAAATCGTATTACGGAAAAACGGGAAACAAAGCCGGGTTCAAGGTTTCGGGCGGCGTGTCATCGGTAGAAGACGCGGTAAAATATTACACCATCGTAAAAGAAACGTTGGGCGAGGAGTGGCTCTCCCCCACCCTGTTCCGCATTGGCACGAGCCGGTTGGCCGATATATTGCTGGCCGAAATGCAATAAATCACACCCCATCGCCCATCCGCTCTTCCAGCTCTTTCGGCGAGAGTTTGCTCATTTTCTGAAGCAAATTCTCCATATTTTCACCCTGAGTGAGCTGATGCAGCGGATGCGCCTCATCAACCACCCGATTGCTATCGGGCGTCCACTCCAGCAAATCGTTGGGAGTACATCGCAACGCGAGGCAGATTTTTTCTATCTGATCGAGGCGCAACGCCGTCATTTCCCCTCGCAGCAGCTTGTCTGCCGACATATGATTGATGCCCAAGCCAATAAGAAACTGACGTTTGCTGCCCGAAATGCTGCGCAACGTCATCATCGGAAGTAAATTGAAAGAAATCATATCAAAACAAATTAAAAGTATTCGAGAAACAAAGGTAAGAAATACAGAGGATTTAGTAAATAATATAAGGGATTTAACAAACAATACGGTACATTTATTAATCAAATCGGAGGATTTATAACTCCGGATAGTGTATTTAATAATTAATATAGAGAACTGAATGAACTATATGCTGTATTTAATATATCATCTAAAGGATTTAATAAACAATATAGCGCATTTACTCCTACAGCAAAAAAGAAGAAAAAACAAACAATCATCAATCGTAAAATAAATAGCAAATTATGAAAATCAAAAGTTTAATTTTAGCATCGGTTTTAGGTGCATTGTCGCTGTTTCAACTGCAGGCGCAGGAAAGCAGGATGATTTCCAACCAACGAAAGCTGGATTACTGGCAAGACGTGAACGTGGTGCAGGTGAACAAAGAACACCCGCGCACGCAGTTTATGACCTACGATAACAAGCAGGAGGCATTGAACACCCGTTTCGAAGACAGCAAATACTACATTTCGCTCAACGGAACGTGGAAATTTTATTTTGTGGACGGTTACAAACAGTTGCCCGAAAACGTTACCGATTCAACGGTTTCGTTAGATGGGTGGAAAGACATAAAAGTACCCGGAAACTGGGAAATGCAAGGTTTCGGCACAGCAATTTACGTAAACCATCCTTACGAATTTGTGGAACGCGACCCCAAAACCCGCTATCCGAAAATGGAAGCGCCCTGGTTGCCCGAAGAAAACCCGGTAGGCGTTTATCGCCGCGAAATTGATATCCCGCAAGATTGGGACGACCGCGAAATATTCCTCAACATAGACGGCGCCAAATCCGGCGTGTACGTTTATATCAACGGAAAAGAAGTGGGCTACAGCGAAGATTCAAAAACCACGGCCGAATTCCGCATCAACAAATACGTGAAACCGGGGAAAAACTCGCTCGTGCTCAAAATATTCCGCTGGAGCACCGGCTCGTACCTCGAAGCGCAGGACTTCTGGCGCATCAGCGGCATTGAGCGCGATGTTTTCCTGTGGAGCCAACCCAAAACATCGCTGCGCGATTTCCGCGTAAAATCTACCCTCGACGATACGTACACAGACGGTATATTCGAACTCGAAACCACCGTAAGCAACTATGCGCAAGGCGCCTCCTACGCGCAAGTATCGTACGAATTGCTGGATGCGTCGGGAAAAACCGTTGCATCGGAAACAAAGCCCATCAGCATCCAGGGCAACGGCGAAAATGCCATTAATTTCCGCGCGGAGCTGCCAAACGTTGCCACGTGGACATCGGAAAAGCCAAACCTCTACAAGGTGCTCATAACCGTTACAAAAGACGGCCGGGCAGCGGGCGAAGTGGTTCCTTACCTGGTGGGTTTCCGCCGCTTCGAAATTAAAGCCGTTAAAACCGGCGAGAGAACCGACCGGTTGTTTCTCGTGAACGGACAACCCATTAAACTCAAAGGCGTTAACATTCACGAAACCAATCCCGCAACCGGGCATTATGTTACCGAAGACATTCTGCGCCGCGATTTTGAACTGATGAGGCAAAACAACATCAACACCGTTCGATTGGCGCATTACCCGCAGCAAAGGCGTTTTTACGAGCTTTGCAGCGAATACGGCCTGTATGTGTACGACGAGGCCAACATTGAATCGCACGGATTGTATTACGGCGAACGCTCGCTCGCCAAACATCCCGAATGGGAACAGGCGCATATGGACCGCACGGTGAATATGTTCGAACGCAATAAAAATCACCCGTCGGTAGCCATCTGGTCGCTCGGAAACGAAGCCGGAAACGGCATTAACTTCTTCCACACCTACAAGTATGTGAAAGACCAGGAACGCAATTTTATGAACCGCCCGGTAAACTACGAGCGTTCGCTGTGGGATATGAACACCGATATGTACGTGCCGCAATATCCATCGGCAGCGTGGCTCGAAGAAATCGGGAAAAAAGGCAGCGACCGCCCCATTGTGCCCTCGGAATATTCGCACGCGATGGGCAATTCAAACGGAAACCTCGATATACAGTGGGAAGCCATTTACAAATATCCTAACCTGCAAGGCGCCTACATCTGGGATTGGGTGGACCAAGGGATGGATGCCACGGATGAAAACGGGCGCCATTTCTGGAAATACGGAGGCGATTACGGCGGCCCCGATATGCCCAGCGACGGTAACTTTGTTATTAACGGGCTGGTAAGCCCCGACCGAACCCCCCACCCCGCTATGGCGGAAGTGAGATACGTGCATCAGAACTTCGCTTTTGAAGCGGTGGATCTGGCGAAAGGCACTTTTAAGGTAATTAATCGTCAATATTTCTCCAATACAGACGATTACACATTCAGATACAGCATTACGGAAAACGGAAAACAAGTTTCAAACGGACAACTTTCCGTGTCGTTGCAGCCACAGCAGTCCGCTAACGTGAATGTGCCGGTTAGTAACTTGCGTGTAAAACCGGGAGTTGAATATTTCGTGAATTTTGAAGTGATCCAGAAAACGGAAAAACTTCTTGTCCCTGCCAATCACGTGGTTGCCATTGAGCAATTCAAGCTGCCCATTTCCGCGCCCAAGCAGGCTTATACCGAAACATCCGGCCCTGAATTGAAGATTGCTGATTCCGGAAATACCATTAGCGTGAGTTCATCGGCTGTATCGTTTGTTTTCGATAAGGAAAGCGGAATGGTTACATCGTACAGCGTGCGCGGAACGGAATATTTTGACAAAGGTTTCGGCATTCAGCCCAACTTCTGGCGCGCACCCAACGATAACGATTACGGAAACGGCAATCCGCACCGCCTGCAGATTTGGAAAGAATCGAGCCGCGACTTCAACGTTACCGACGCAAAAGCGTACGCCGAAGGCGACAATGTGCTGGTTGAGGCCACGTATCTGCTGGCAGCAGGGAATCTTTATTCGGTAAAATATACCGTTCAGCCGTCGGGAATTGTGAAAGTGGACGTAACGTTCCACTCCACCGATATGGAAGCCAATCGCGTGGAAACCTCCGAGGCCACGCAAATGGCCACCGCTTCGCCCGAAGCCACCGCCGCGCGAAAAGCTTCTTCGGAGCTTGTTGTTCCGCGTATCGGCGTACGTTTCCGCCTGCCCGTATCGATGAATAACGTGGAATATTTTGGCCGCGGGCCGGGTGAAAACTACATCGACCGCGCATCGGGCAGTAAAGTTGGCACGTACAGTACCACTGCCGAAGATATGTACTTCCCGTATGTTCGTCCGCAGGAAAACGGCCACCGTACCGATACCCGCTGGGTGGTTTTCTCGAACCCCAACAACAGTTTAATGGTGGTTGCAGATTCTACCATCGGATTCAACGCATTGCGCAACAGCGTGGAAGATTTCGATTCGGAAGAAGCAACCCACAAGCCCTATCAGTGGAACAATTTCAGCAGCGAAGAAATTGCCGCGCGCAACGATG